>NZ_JBUDGD010000031.1:0-64111 GCF_055484735.1 Pseudomonas sp. 15C
GCACCGGCAGCCGCCATTTCCCGCGCATGCTGCATGACCTGATTCGCACGCAACTGGCGGTGGACGCTACGCATATCCGGCAGATGCTCACTACCCTGTCACGCAGCCAGTCAATCCGAAAGGCAAAGTGAAGTCAATAGCGAACACTGCGCCCCGCAGCCTTTATTTTTCGGGCTTTTTTTAACACTATCGTGGTAAAGCAGGCCCCAGAGCGGCGCAAACGTTACCAATTGGATGAACGGCGTTTAGAATTTTTTACATGGCAGTTGTTAATTAAAATCAACGACGCTAAGCTCCGGAAAAGCTCGTTCAAGTGTCAGACTTCGAGGTGAATAAAAATGGCATTCAAGCCATTGATCGGCGTTACTGCGTGCGTCAAACAGATCGGCCTGCACCCCTATCACATCAGCGGCGACAAATACGTTCGCGCTGTCAGCGTTGGCGCTGAAGGGTTACCGGTGGTCATTCCTTCCCTTGGCAGCCTGACGGAAATCGACGACCTGCTCGGTCAGCTCGACGGTCTGCTGCTGACCGGCTCGCCTTCGAACGTGGAACCCTTCCACTATCAAGGCCCGGCCAGCGCCCCCGGCACGGATCACGATCCGGCGCGGGACGCCACCACCCTTCCTTTATTACGTGCAGCCATCGCCGCGGGCGTTCCGGTGCTGGGCATTTGCCGTGGCTTTCAGGAAATGAACGTGGCGTTTGGTGGCAGCCTGCATCAGAAGGTGCATGAGCTGCCGGGCATGCTCGACCACCGCGAAGCCGACAGCCCGGATGTGGCCGTGCAATACGCACCGGCCCACGCGGTGACGGTGCTTGCGGGCGGCGTGTTCGAAGCGCTCGAGCTGCCGGGTGAGTTTCAGGTCAACTCGATTCACAGCCAGGGCATCGATCGCCTCGCCCCCGGCCTGCGTGCCGAAGCCGTGGCGCCGGATGGCTTGATCGAGGCGATCTCGGTCGAGCACAGCCCGACCTTCGCCCTCGGCGTGCAATGGCACCCGGAATGGCAAGTGCTGGACAACCCGAACTACCTGAAGATTTTCCAGGCGTTCGGCACGGCTTGCCGACAACGCGCGGCGCGACGCAACCAGCGCTGACACCACCCGCAAACACCAGACGATTTACTGCCCCCACGGCGGTCGGGCGCGCCTGCGCGCATCCGGCAGCCGTGTACAGCAACACCCGTAATAACAACAAGTACGACCCAGGCAGCCAGGACGGCGGCGCCGAACAAGCCGGATCGGTTTTAGCAACACCCGTCAGATCAACGCGAAACCCTGTGGGAGCTGGCTTGCCAGCGATAAGGCCGTCACCTGCAACATCTGTGGTGACTGCCCCACTGCCATCGCTGGCAAGCCAGCTCCCACAGGGAAGGTGACTCGACTGGTGATGCTTATGCAGCTCCGCAATCCACTTACGCCCGGCCACATTGGCCAGGCAAACGAAACCTGTTGGGAGTTTCACATGGCAAACGCCTCCAGCACTTACAGGAAGGCACTTGAAGGTCATCAGCAACCGAAAAAGGTGTTGGTGAAAGTCGATCGTGTCACCAAGAAGTTCGATGAAACCGTGGCCGTGGATGATGTGTCCCTGGAGATCCATCAGGGCGAAATCTTCGCGCTGCTGGGGGGCTCGGGTTCGGGCAAATCGACCCTGTTGCGCATGCTCGCCGGTTTCGAGCGCCCGACCGAAGGGCGGATTCTGCTCGACGGCGTGGACATCACCGACATGCCGCCGTACGAACGGCCGATCAACATGATGTTCCAGTCCTACGCGCTGTTCCCGCACATGACCGTCGCGCAGAACATCGCCTTCGGCCTCAAGCAGGACCGTTTGCCCGCCAGCGAAATCGATGCCCGCGTCGAAGAAATGCTGCGTCTGGTGCACATGACCCAATACGCCAAGCGCCGCCCGCACCAGTTGTCCGGCGGCCAGCGCCAGCGTGTTGCCCTCGCCCGCTCACTGGCCAAGCGCCCGAAGCTGTTGCTGCTCGACGAGCCAATGGGTGCGCTGGATAAAAAGCTGCGCTCGCAGATGCAACTGGAACTGGTCGAGATCATCGAGCGCGTCGGCGTGACCTGCGTGATGGTGACCCACGATCAGGAAGAGGCCATGACCATGGCCGAGCGCATCGCGATCATGCACCTGGGCTGGATCGCGCAGATCGGCAGCCCGGTCGACATTTATGAAGCGCCGGTCAGCCGCATGGTCTGTGAATTCATCGGCAACGTGAACGCCTTTGATGGCACCGTGGTGGAAGATCTGGAAGGCCACGCGATCATTCACAGCCCGGATCTGCAGCAGAAGATCTACGTCGGCCACGGCGTCAGCACGTCGGTGCAGGACAAGTCGATCACCTACGCGATTCGCCCGGAAAAAATGCTCGTCAGCACCACTCAACCAGAGGGCCGCTACAACTGGTCCGAAGGCAAGGTGCATGACATCGCCTACCTCGGCGGCCACTCGGTGTTCTACGTCGAATTGCCCGGCGGCAAGATCGTCCAGTCGTTCATGGCCAACGCCGAACGCCGGGGCGCGCGGCCGACCTGGGACGACAAGGTCTACGTGTGGTGGGAAGACGACAGCGGCGTGGTGCTGCGCTCATGAGAACCTTCAATCAGCAATTCCTGCGCCTGGTGCCCAGCGGGCGAAAACTGGTGATCGGCATTCCGTTCATCTGGCTGTTCCTGTTCTTCATGCTGCCGTTCTTTCTGGTGATGAAGATCAGTTTCTCGGAAGCCGCACTGGCGATCCCGCCGTACTCGGAGATCTACACCTACGCCGAACAGAAATTCCAGCTGCTGCTGAACATCGGCAACTACACCTTGCTAGGCGAAGACGATTTGTACCTGTCGGCCTACCTCGGTTCGTTGAAGGTGGCGGCACTGAGCACCGTGATGTGTCTGCTGATCGGTTTCCCGATGGCTTACGCGATCACCAAGACCGGCAAGGAAACGCAAAACGTCCTGCTGCTGTTGATCATGATGCCAACCTGGACCGCGATCCTGATCCGCGTTTACGCGTGGATGGGCATTCTCAGCAACAACGGTCTGCTCAATGCGTTTCTGATGTGGACCGGGCTGACCGATCACCCGATCGAGATCCTCAACACCAACACTGCCGTCTACATCGGTGTGGTGTACGCCTACCTGCCGTTCATGGTGCTGCCGCTCTACGCCAACCTGGTCAAGCACGACAACAGCCTGCTCGAAGCTGCGCAGGATCTGGGTTCGAGCAACTTCAACAACTTCTGGAAAATCACCGTGCCGCTGGCCAGGAACGGGATCATCGCCGGCTGCATGCTGGTGTTCATTCCGGTGGTCGGTGAGTTCGTGATTCCGGAACTGCTGGGTGGCCCGGAGACGCTGATGATCGGCCGCGTGCTGTGGCAAGAGTTCTTCAACAACCGCGACTGGCCGGTGGCGTCTGCGCTGGCGGTGGTGATGCTGTTGATCCTGATTGTGCCGATTCTGCTGTTCAACCGCAGCCAGGCCAAAGAAATGGAGGCACGGGGATGAAACGCTTCAATTTTTCGAAGTTCATGCTGATCTTCGGCCTGATGTTCATTTATCTGCCGATGCTGATTCTGGTGATCTACTCGTTCAACGCCTCGAAACTGGTGACGGTGTGGGGTGGCTGGTCGGTGAAGTGGTATGTCGGTCTGCTCGACAACACGCAACTGATGGGCTCGGTGGTGCGCTCGCTGGAAATCGCCTGCTACACCGCGATCGCTGCGGTCGCACTGGGCACCCTCGCCGCCTTCGTTCTGACGCGAGTCACGCGTTTCAAGGGCCGTACGTTGTTTGGCGGTCTGGTCACCGCGCCGTTGGTGATGCCGGAAGTGATCACCGGTCTGTCGCTGTTGCTGCTGTTCGTGGCGATGGCGCAACTGATCGGCTGGCCGCAGGAGCGTGGCATCGTCACGATCTGGATCGCCCACACCACGTTTTGTGCTGCCTATGTGGCGGTGGTAGTCTCCGCGCGCCTTCGCGAGCTCGACCTGTCGATTGAGGAAGCGGCGATGGATCTCGGTGCGAAACCGTTCAAGGTGTTTTTCCTGATCACCATTCCGATGATTGCGCCGTCGCTGGCGGCGGGCGGGATGATGTCGTTCGCCTTGTCGCTGGATGACCTGGTGTTGGCGAGTTTCGTTTCCGGCCCGGGTTCGACCACGTTGCCGATGGAGGTTTTCTCGGCTGTGCGTCTGGGCGTGAAACCTGAGATCAACGCCGTGGCCAGCCTGATTCTGCTGGCGGTGTCGCTGGTGACGTTCCTGGTCTGGTACTTCGGTCGCAAGGCAGAAGCCAACCGCAAGCGGGCGATTCAGGAAGCGATGGATCAGACGGCCAACGAGTCGTGGCAGCCTCGGCAATCCGCAGCAACGGCTTGACCTGCAGGCGCAGCGTGCCTCTGCGCCTGGCAAATTGTAGTCAGCCCCACGGTCAGTCCCCTCTCCCTGTGGGAGAGGGTTAGGGTGAGGGGCCTTTTAGCTTGAAGTGAATAAAAAGAATGGAGTTGTACCGATGAAAATGTTTGGCAGGACTCTGCTGACACTGTCCTTGATGGGCGCAATCGTCATGGGCGCCCAGGCCAACGATAAGGTGCTGCGGGTTTACAACTGGTCCGATTACATCGCCCCGGACACCGTCAAGAAGTTCGAGGACGAAACCGGCATCCGCGTGACCTACGACGTCTTCGACAGCAACGAAACCCTTGAGGCACGTTTGCTCGCGGGCAAATCCGGTTACGACCTGGTGGTGCCGTCGAACAGTTTTCTGGCCAAGCAGATCAAGGCCGGCGTCTATCAGCCGCTGGACAAATCGAAGCTGCCGAACTGGAAGAACCTCAACCCGGTGCTGCTGAAAAACGCCTCCGCCAGTGATCCGGACAACGCTCACGCGTTCCCGTACATGTGGGGCTCGATCGGCATTGGCTTCATTCCGGCCAAGGTCAAGGAAGTGCTTGGCGCCAACGCCCCGACCAACTCCTGGGACTTGCTGTTCAAGCCCGAGAACGCTGAAAAACTCAAGGCTTGCGGCATCAGCTTCCTCGATTCGCCGACCGAAATGATCCCGGCCGCCCTGCACTACCTGGGCTATCCGGTGAACGACAAGGACCCGGCGCACATCAAGGAAGCCGAGGCGCTGTTCATGAAAATCCGCCCGAACGTGGCGTATTTCCACTCTTCGAAATACATCTCCGATCTGGCCAACGGCAACATCTGCGTGGCGGTCGGTTACTCCGGTGACGTCCTGCAGGCCAAGGCCCGCGCGGTGGAATCGGGTAACAACGTGGTGATCGACTACAGCATTCCCAAGGAAGGCGCCGGCAGCTTCTACGACATGGTCGCCATCCCGCGCGATGCGGCGAACGTCGACAATGCCTACCTGTTCATGGATTTTTTGATGCGCCCGGAGATCATCGCCGAAATCACCAACAGCAACGGCTACAGCAACGCAAACGCCGCGGCGACGCCGCTGGTGGACGAAGCGATCCGCAACGACCCCGGCTCGTACCCGTCGCAAGCGGTGATGGCGACGCTGTACGCGGTGCCGGATCAGCCAATCGCCACGCAGCGGATCATGACGCGCGGCTGGACCCGAGTGAAACTCGGTAGATAACCGCGCCAGTCAACACTGATAAACCCTGTGGGAGCTGGCTTGCCAGCGATGGCGGTGGGTCAGACAACGATGACGCTAGATGTGCTGGCCCTATCGCTGGCAAGCCAGCTCCCACAGGTTTTGCGATCGAATTCGGACGCACAGCGTCCATCGAGACATTCCCACGCAGAGCGTGGGAATGTGCGCAACCCTTTCCGTTCACGCAGCGCCTTACCAACGCTGCCCCTGCTCTGAACGGCCTCACCTGGCTTCCTCGGTTCAGGTGACTTCAGGCGCCCTCGGGCGCCTTTTTTTGTGCCGTCAGATCAGCGGCCAGTCCTGAATAATGCGATAGCGGCCCTTGTGCGATTCGAACAGGGCGAAGCGTTCGGCGCGCAGGAAGAATTCCGGCGGTGTGGCAGCTTCAGGCTCCGGCGCGCGAAATTCTCGGGCCAGGGTCAGGTGCGGACGGAATTCGCGCGGCGTCTCTTCAAAGCCGAACGGCAACATGGCTTGTTCCAGTGCGTAGACCAGACGCAACAATGCCGGCGGCGCCTGTTCCGGCGCCAGCGACAACACCCCGGCGCGATGCCACACCTGCAAGCGATCCAAGGCAACTCTCAACGCAGCTCCCGGCGTGCGCACTTGGGCAGCGGCTTCGCAGACCGGCTGAATCTGTGCCAACGGCACGGCGCCGAGGAACAGCAGGGTCAGATGAAAATTATCCGCCGGCACCGGTTTGCCGGTGCGCAGGCGCAATTCACTGCGCCATTGCGCGATCGCCTTGCGCTGCGCGGGCGGGCAGCCCAACGCGAAAAACAGCCGCTTGAACGGCTCATCCCTGCGCACTTCATCGATCATGGCCCCGGTCTCCTTCGCTCACTGTCAGCCGTCGATTTTACACAGCCTGCTCTGACGACCGGTGACACGCGGCTATAGTTCAAGGATCGCTATCAACCGGAGGCAGCCATGCGCGAAATCCTCAGCAAAGAACCGTGGTGGGCCCGGCCACCGCAACCCGGGCAAGATGAAAGCCAGCTGGAATGGGGTTGGCTGGTGCATTACAGCGAGGGTGAACCTCGTTTCGAGTTCGTCCGCGAACGCCCGACCGATGAACAAATCCGCAACCGCAAAAGTTGCCGCACCACCCCCACCCCCGAGTGAACGCAATACCTGCAGGAGTGAGCCTGCTCGCGATAGCGGTCGAACAGTCAATGCCTGTGTTGGCTGTGCCGGCCCAATCGCCAGCAGGCTGGCTCCCACAAAGTTTTAGGGTGTTCGCATATTCTTTGCTCAGCGCAGATCCCCTGTAGGAGTGAGCCTGCTCGCGATAGCGGTCGAAAAGTCAATGCCTATGTTGGCTGTGCCGGCCCAATCGCCAGCAGGCTGGCTCCCACACGATCTTCGGGTATACGCAAATACTCAGCTCACCATAGATCCCTTGTAGGAGTGAGCCTGCTCGCGATAGCGGTCAGATAATCAATGAGACTTTGAATGCGCGAAGGTTGTCGGCTCATCGCTCTCACCCAGATGGCCCTCGACCTGCCCGGCCATGTGCAGCGTGCCGGCCATCACCCCGGTGGTCGGGCTTTGCACCAGTTTCAGCCAGGCCTTGTCGAACGTGCCGCCCAGGCTGCTGCGGATCAGCGCTTCGCTGTCGGGACGGTCGTTGGCCTGGATGATCGCGCGAATCCCCGCCACGCCCACCGAGATCAAACCGCCCGCCAGTTTCCCGGCCGCCGCGGCAACCGCACTGGCAGCGCCGCGCGGGGCCATTTCCGCTTCCATGCGCTGGCTCGCGCGTTTGGCCACCGGCGCCATCCCGGCGTCGGTCGAGGCGATGCCTTTGGCGCCGCCATCGGTGTGGATCTTGTCGATCAGCGCGGCATACGCCGGCAAGGTATTCAACGGTTCAGTGCTGATGACCTGAAACAATGAGGCATCGCGCGCCGGCGGTGGGCCGAGCGCGATGGCCGGGACTTTCTGCAAGCGCCCGTTGAGCTGTGCGACCGGCACCCCATGGCGTTGGGCGATCAACGGCATCTGCTGCGCCATCAACTGCGCATAGAACGCGGTGGCCTGGGCGAGAATCGCATCCGGGTCGATCTCCACCGCCACCGGCGCCAGCACCCTTTCCTGATATTGCTCAAGCAGATATGCGGCCAGACGCTTGGCTGACGCGTCCTGCTCGCCGCCGGCATTGATCGTGTACCAGCTGACTTTCATCGACAGCCATTCCTGGGTCCAGTAGCTGCTGAACCATGGGATGAAATTTTCTTCAGTTTGCTGATAGACGCGAGTGCGCCAATGTTCCATCGAGCCACGGGCGAACACCCTGACTTGCTCGGTAGCCTGCTGCGAGGCACTGACGATTTCCCGGTCGATCTGCTGCCAGGTGGCCGGCGACACCACCACGGCGCGCGGCGCGATCACCGGCGCCCGCGCCGCAGTAGCGCAGCCGGTAAGGACAAGCAGTGCGGCGATCAGCAGCGCACGCGGATTCACGGTGCTGGTTCCTTGAATGAACGGGGGCGGATTTGAGTATAGGTGGGTCAGTGAATATTGATGGTGGCTGCACCGGCCTCATCGCTGGCAAGCCAGCTCCCACAGGTGTCTGGTTTGGATGCAAAACCTGCGGTCACTGAAAACCTCTGTGGGAGCTGGCTTGCCAGCGATGAGACCATCAGCAACACCGCCAACCGCAACGACAACCATCACCGCCATCGATATTCACCATCGCCACGATTGCCTTCCGCCAACCGCCCATGAAAGGCACGATTAAGCCATCCGAAACACAACGAGGAGTTCACAGCATGATTCACACCCAAGTCACCCTCTCCGTGAGTTTCCCGGTGTTCGGCAGCAACTATTACGCTCAGCACGTTGTGTCGCACAAGGCGCGCGCGCTGGTGTTTAACGAGGCATTCGACGATTTGCTGATGCCCGCTGCCAGCAATCACTTCAGCAATGAGGTGGTCGGCTTCAACGATCAGTTCCGTTTTTTGAGCGATATTCTCGCCACCCATTTGCTGGACATCGAGGCCGCCGTGCCTGCGCGATCCAGCGTCCGGGCGAGCGCTCGTTTTTCTTGAGTATCGAAGGCTAAACAAAAAGGGCGTCCCATCGCGGGACGCCCTCTTGCGTTCAATCAATCATCATCCCGATCACGGTAGTAGCGACGCCCGTCGCGACGGTCGTCATCGCGGTCGTCCCAGCGCCGGTCGTGGTCGTAATAGCGACCGTGATCGCGGTCGTAGTGCCGGCCATGGCGATGGTCATCATCAAAATCCGCGACACAGCCACCGAGCAAAACGGCGGCGGTCACAGTCAGCAGGATCGTTGTCGCTTGCTTCATTCAAAACTTCCCTAAAACCAAGGTCTTGACGACGGAATCGGCCACGCTGCCCTCGCCTTTTGACAAGGGTGCGCACAGCCGCAGATACGACCGGGCAAAACGCGGTTGATTCAGTGGCCAGCATCGACCGTTGGTCGCCTCGTTCGTCGGCGCCGAACAGCGGCGAAACGCCACCTATACTGCTTGCAACCAACCCCCATGCAATGGATCTGCACCCTCAATAACAACAAGCAGAGGTGGACCATGGTCTGGCAGCAAGTGTATGACCCGTTTGGCAATCCAGTGATCTCCACACTGATGGCCGCCGTGCCGGTGGTGGTGATGCTCGCGGCGCTGGCGTTCTTTCACGTCAAGGCGCATCTGGCCGCGCTGTTGGCGTTGGCCTCTGCGCTCCTGATTTCGATTTTCGCGTTCGACATGCCGGCGGGCATGGCCGGTTCAGCGGCGTTGTTCGGCGCTGCGAATGGCCTGCTGCCGATCGGCTGGATCGTGCTCAACATCATCTTTCTGCATCGCCTGACCACCGAGAACGGTTCGTTCAAAGTGCTGCAGGATTCCCTCGCAAGGATTACCGATGACCGCCGCTTGCAGTTGCTGTTGATCGCCTTTTGCTTCGGTGCGTTCTTCGAAGGCGCGGCCGGTTTTGGCACCCCGGTGGCGGTGACCGGGGCGATTCTGATCGGACTGGGGTTCTCGCCACTGGCGGCGTCGGGGCTGGCGCTGATCGCCAACACTGCGCCGGTGGCGTTCGGCGCCCTGGGCACGCCGATCATCACCTTGGCGAAAGTCACCGGGCTGGATGAAATGGAATTGTCGATGATGGTCGGTCGGCAGCTGCCGTTCTTCTCGGTGCTGGTACCGTTCTGGCTGATCTGGGCCTTCGCCGGTTGGCGCAAGATGCTCGAAGTGTGGCCGGCGATTCTGGTGGCTGGCGTCAGCTTCGCGATACCGCAATTTCTCGTGTCGAACTACCACGGGCCGATGCTGGTGGATGTCATCGCTGCACTGATTTCCATGGCCTGCCTGACGCTGTTTTTGAAGGTGTGGAAACCGGCGACCATTCACACCTCGGCGGCACTCTCGGGGCGCGTCGACAACTCCAGGGTCGACGAGGAAAAAGTCACCGCCAGCGCCGCGTTCAGCGATCAGGCGCGGCCGGCGGTGATGCGCGCGTGGATGCCGTGGATCATCCTCACGGTGTTCGTGTTTGCCTGGGGCACCCAGGGCTTCAAAAACATGTTCGACACCCGCCCGGCGATCGATCCGGTGACGCAGTCGGCCAGGCTCGATGCGCAAGGCAAACCGCTGCGCGAGGCCAACCCGATTTTCGCCCCGGCGGTCACCTTTACCAGCCTGCATTTGCAAATCGAGAAAGTACCGCCCGTGGTTGCCGCGCCGAAAGCCGAAGAAGCGGTGTACAAATTCACCTGGCTCACCGCGACCGGCAGCGGGATTCTGCTGGCGGCGATTGTCGGTGGGTTGTTGATGGGCTATTCGATCCCGCAGTTGATCAAGCAATACCTGCGCACGCTGTGGGTGGTGCGGTTTTCGCTGATCACCATTGCGGCGATGCTGGCGCTTGGGTTCCTCACGCGCTATTCAGGGCTCGACGCGACCATGGGTCTGGCGTTTGCGGCGACGGGGATTTTCTATCCGATGTTCGGCACGCTGCTCGGCTGGCTCGGCGTGGCGCTGACCGGCTCGGACACGGCGTCGAACGTGCTGTTCGGCGGCCTGCAACGGGTCACCTCGGAACAGCTCGGCATCAGCCCGGTGCTGATGGCGGCGGCGAACAGCTCGGGTGGGGTGATGGGCAAAATGGTCGATGCGCAATCGATCGTGGTGGCCTCCACCGCCACCCGCTGGTACGGGCATGAGGGCGAAATTCTGCGCTACGTGTTCTTCCACTCGATCGTACTGGCGATCCTCGTCGGCGGGCTGGTGACGCTGCAGGCTTATGTGGCGCCGTTTACCTCGATGGTGGTGGGCGCACATTAATCCGGCGCAACACATTCCAATGCAGGAGTGAGCCTGCTCGCGATAGCGGTGTGTCAGGTAAGTAGATGCGGGATGACACACCGCTATCGCGAGCAGGCGAAGGCCTACAGGGGATTTGTGTTGGCCAGATGATTGATGAACTGCGCGCATAACGCTTGGCGCGAAATCCGACAAAACCTTTTCCCCTCCCCTGCGGTCACTCCTTTTACGAGACTGGCATGCATGCCGGCGCGCCCGACAGGGCCCTTTGTGATCCTGCCGCCTGATGAGAGACAAGGAATCGAACCATGACGATTTCCCGACGCAGCTTTTTGATCCTCGGCGCTGTGACTGCGACCGCGTTTGCGATGCCCCCGTTTATCAGCCTCAAGGCCTATGCGGCCAATCTGGAGCAACCCGCCATGAGCAAAGTGACCCTCAACGTCAACGGCCAACCGCGCGAGTTGACCGTCGATACCCGCACCACCCTGCTCGACGCCCTGCGTGAGCACCTGCACCTGACCGGCACCAAGAAAGGCTGCGACCACGGCCAGTGCGGCGCCTGCACGGTGATCGTCGATGGCCGGCGGATCAATTCCTGCCTGAGCCTGGCAGTGATGCAAGAAGGCCGCGAGGTCACCACCATCGAAGGCCTCGGCATGCCCGACACCCTGCACCCGATGCAAGCGGCGTTCATCAAGCACGACGGTTATCAGTGCGGCTACTGCACGCCGGGGCAGATCTGCTCGGCGGTGGCGGTGCTCAAGGAAATCCGCGATGGCATCCCCAGCCACGTCAGCCCGAGCCTGACCGAGCCACCGCAACTGATCGCCGCCGAATTGCAGGAGCGCATGAGCGGCAACATCTGCCGTTGCGGCGCCTATTCGAACATCATCGAAGCCATCACTGAAGTCGCGGAGGAATCGGCATGAGAGCGTTCAATTACAGCCGCGCCGACTCGCCCGCCGCAGCCGCGGCACAAGCCGCTCAGGTCGAAGGCGCGCGGTTCATCGCTGGCGGCACCAACCTGCTCGATCTGATGAAACTCGACATCGAAACCCCGCCACATCTGATCGATATCAATCACTTGGGCCTCGATCAGATCGAAGCCACGCCCGAAGGCGGTCTGCGCATCGGCGCGCTGGTGCGCAACACCGATCTGGCCGCCGATGCGCGCGTGCGCAAAGACTACGCCCTGCTGTCGCGCGCCCTGCTCGCCGGGGCCTCGGGGCAGCTGCGCAATATGGCCAGCACCGCCGGCAACCTGCTGCAACGCACCCGCTGCCCGTACTTCTACGACACCCATCAGGCCTGCAACAAACGCAACCCCGGCAGCGGCTGTTCGGCCATCGGTGGGGTCACTCGGCAGCTGGGCATCATTGGCGTCAGCGACGCGTGCATCGCCACTCATCCCAGTGACATGGCGATCGCCATGCGCGCCCTCGATGCACAGATCGAGACGGTGAAACCCGACGGCAGCACGCGCAGCATCGCCATGGCCGATTTCCACCAGTTGCCCGGTGACACGCCGCACATCGAAACCAGCCTCACGCCTGGCGAGTTCATCACTGCCGTAACCCTGCCGCCACCAGTAGGCGGCACGCACATCTACCACAAGGTGCGTGATCGCTCCTCCTATGCGTTTGCGCTGGTCTCGGTCGGCTTGATCCTGCAAAAGGACGGCAGCGGCCGCGTGGCGGTCGGTGGCATCGCGCCGAAACCGTGGCGCGTCGAAGCCGCCGAAGCGCTCCTGCCGCAAGGTGCCAAAGCCGTCAGCCAGCGCCTGCTCGAAGGCGCGACACCGACCCACGACAACCAATTCAAACTGACCCTGGTCGAGCGCACGCTCGGCGCGGTGTTGGCGCAAGCGAGGGAAACGGCATGAAATTCGACACGCCTGCCACCACCAATCCGATCGACCAACTGAAAGTGGTCGGCCAACCCACCCCACGCGTCGAAGGCCGGTTGAAAACCTGCGGTCAGGCGACCTACGCCTATGAGCAACATGAAGCGGCAGCCAATCAGGCGTACGGTTTCATGGTCGATTCCGGCATCGCCAAGGGCCGGATCAAAGCCATCCACCTCGACGAAGCGAAAGCCGCGCCCGGTGTGCTGGCGATCGTCACCGGCGCCAATGCCGGCAAGCTCGACAAGGGCCAATACAACGCCGCGCACCTGCTCGCCCATCCCGAGGTGCAGCATTATCAGCAAGCGGTTGCGCTGGTGGTGGCCGAAACCTTTGAACAAGCGCGCGCGGCGGCGCAGTTGGTCAAGGTCGACTACGAAACCAGCGAGGGCAAGTTCGATCTGGCCAGCGTGCGTGATTTGGGCGTCGAGCCGAAAGATGAACTGCCCGACGTCAATCACGGCGATTTCGACAAGGCCTTCGCCGCGGCACCGGTGCAGTTCGACCGCACCTACACCACGCCGGACCAGTCGCACGCGATGATGGAACCGCACTCGACCTTGGCTGCGTGGAACGGCGATCAACTGACCTTGTGGACGTCCAATCAAATGGTCGACTGGAGCGTCGGCGATGTGGCCAAGACGCTGGGCTTGCCGAAGGAAAAAGTGCGCATCGTCTCGCCCTACATTGGTGGCGGTTTCGGCGGCAAATTGTTCGTACGCGCTGACGCGATCCTCGCCGCCCTCGGCGCGCGCATGGCTGGCCGGCCAGTGAAAGTCGCGCTCGCCCGCCCGCAGATGGCCAACAACACCACCCATCGCCCGGCGACGATTCAGCGCATCCGCATGGGTGCAACGGCCGACGGCAAGCTCACTGCGATCGCCCACGAAGGCTGGTCGGGCAACCTCGCCGACGGCAAGGTCGAACTCGCCGCGCAGCCGAGTCAGTTGCTCTACGCGGCAGAAAACCGCCGGGTCAGCATGCGCCTCGCGCCGCTGGATCTGCCCGAAGGCAACGCCATGCGCGCACCGGGTGAAGCGCCGGGGCTGATGGTGCTGGAAATCGCCATGGACGAGATGGCCGAGCAGTTGAACATGGACCCGATCCAGTTCCGCATTCTCAACGACACCCAGGTCGACCCGGTCAAAACCGAGCGGCCGTTTTCCCAGCGTCAACTGGTCAAGTGCCTGGAGCTCGGCGCGCAGAAGTTCGGCTGGGATCAGCGCCCCGCCAAACCTGGCACGCGTCGCGAAGGTCGCTGGCTGATCGGCATGGGCGTTGCGGCGGCGTTTCGCAACAACCTGCTGGTCAAGTCCGGTGCGCGAGTGCGCCTGGAGCGCGACGGCAAGGTCACGGTCGAAACCGACATGACCGACATCGGCACCGGCAGCTACACGATCATCGCGCAAACTGCCGCCGAGATGATGGGCGTCGGCCTCGACGACGTGACGGTGCATCTGGGTGACTCGAACTTCCCGGTATCGGCAGGCTCGGGCGGCCAGTTCGGCGGCAACTGCTCGACCGCCGGGGTATATGCCGCGTGCGTGAAACTGCGTGAAGCGGTGGCCGGGAAACTCGGCATGGAGGCAGACCAGGCCGAATTCGTCGACGGCCAGGTACGCGCTGGCGGTAAAACCCTGCCATTGCGCAATGCCGCAGAAGGCGGCGCACTGGTTGGCGAGGACAGCATTGAATTCGGCGATCTGGCCGAGAAGTACCAGCAGTCGACTTTCGGCGCGCATTTCGTCGAGGTTGCGGTCGATGCCGCCACAGGCGAAGTCCGCGTACGGCGCATGCTCGCGGTGTGCGCGGCGGGTCGGATTCTCAACCCGACCTCGGCGCGCAGCCAGGTGATCGGTGCGATGACCATGGGCGTTGGTGCGGCGTTGATGGAAGAACTGGCGGTGGATACCCGCCTGGGCTTTTTCGTCAACCATGACCTGGCCGGGTATGAAGTGCCGGTGCATGCCGACATTCCTCATCAAGAGGTGATTTTCCTTGATGAGACCGACCCGATTTCCTCGCCGATGAAGGCCAAGGGTGTCGGCGAACTGGGGATTTGCGGGGTCAGTGCAGCGGTGGCCAATGCGATCTATAACGCCACTGGCGCGCGGGTGCGGGAGTATCCGATTACCTTGGACAAAGTGTTGTCGTCGTTGCCGGAAATGATCTGAGGCCCTGAAAAGCCCCTCACCCTAACCCTCTCCCAAAGGGAGAGGGGACTGATTGGGGGATGTTCGAGGGTTGCGCTGGTTTTAACGCCCCGCTGTGAATCCATAATCGACTCGTTTTCCCAGGTCGATGTTTAACGCAAGACAACTCGGTCGGCTCCCTCTCCCTCCGGGAGAGGGCTGGGGTGAGGGCCGGGTTCACTCGGTCCGCGGATATTGCTCAGCCCCCATCAGTCCCATCCCCTCCACTACTGCCCGAGCTTCGCCGGGTATCATCTGTACGACCCGAGCCGACATCCGACGGTGGCGCTTGCATTGCTGGAGGCGCTGCGCTATCACGGGTGAGCGCATCGTCTTTATAACAACCGACGGTCCGCCACTCAGCTTTCGCCAGCTCCGCCGCTTGCGCGGCGGAAGCCGCAGTCACTGTCGCTTGTTGTCCATGTTCCTGTCCCAGACAGTTGTACTGCGCTTTTTCTGCCCACGCTTCAAGGGACATTGTCAGCAGGCAAGTAACAACACTGCCAATCAGAGCCTGGCGGACGCTGTTCATGGCAGCGCCTCCTTGTCGAAACCGAAAGCCACCATGATTGATCAAGGAAATGAATTTTCCACTGTCAGACCTGACAGTCCTTTAGACGCTTTGGCAATAACCCGCCGCTGCGGCTACCCCAACAACGCCATCAACTGATGCCGCTGCGCATCGGTCAGCATCGGCTCGAACCCGGCCCTGGCATTATCCGCCATGTAGCGCGGGTTACTGGTGCCGGGAATCACACAAGTCACCGCTGAATGCGAGAGCAGAAACTTCAGCGCCAGTTGCGGCCAGCTATTGACCTGCACGTCGGAAACCCAGCCCGGCAGCGGCTTGCCCTTGAGCCGCGCGAGCAAGCCACCACCACCGAATGGCCGATTGCAGATCACCGCCACCCCGCGTTCGCGGCACAGCGGCAAGATGCGTTTCTCGACGCCGCGATCATCGAGGGCATAGTTGATCTGCAGGAAATCCACAGATTCAGTCTTCAGCACCGCTTCAACTTCGTCGTAGGCCGACGGCGTGTAATGGGTGATGCCGATGTAGCGGATGCGCCCCTGCTCTTTCCACTCACGCAAGGTCGGCAGGTGGGTCTGCCAGTCGAGCAGGTTGTGGATCTGCATCAGGTCGATGCGTTCGGTTTGCAGCAGGCTGAACGACTGCTTCATCTGTGCGATGCCCTCCTCGCGCCCTCGCGTCCACACTTTGGTGGCGAGAAACGCTGGCGAGCGCGGCTGGTGGATCGACAGCAGTTCACCGGTGGTCTGTTCGGCGCGGCCATACATCGGTGAGCTGTCGATCAACGTGCCGCCCTTGGCGAACAACTCATCGAGCACCGCCGGCAACTGCCGGTAAACCGGATCGCCGGGAGCCACATCAAATCCGCGATAGGTGCCGAGGCCGACGATCGGCAACGCCTCGGAGCTGGATGGGATGGCGCGGGTCTGCATGGTCTGGCCTCCGGTCGTCGCGGATGTCGTGCGGCTGGCCAAGGCCCGATCAAGGCAGAAGACCGCCGAAACCCCGGCCGCCAGCGTAAGCAGGCGGCGTCGGGAATAACCCTCAGTGTGGCTCATGCTGGCTCCCCTGCTGCATGGATCTGTTGCCGGTTGTGTGGCGAGCAGCCGGCTGCCGTGCTGGGCTACACTGCGACGGCCTACCTTCGCCCACGGTTAAAAATAGCCGAATGTCCCGAACCTTGATGTCACTCGTCGCATTGCTCGTCGCTGTGTACCTGGCGTTGTGCGCGGCGCTGTTCGTGTTCCAGCGCTCGCTGATCTATTTCCCGCAGCCCAATGCCGCCGCCAGCGCTGACTCGCGGATGACCTTGTCGATGCCCGACGCAACGGTTTCGGTGCTTACCCGCGCACATAGCGGCCCGCGAGCGCTACTGTATTTCGGCGGCAATGCCGAGGACGTCTCGCGCAATCTGCCGGAGTTTGCCGAGGCCTTTCCTGACTACGCGTTGTACCTGCTCAATTACCGTGGTTTCGGTGACAGCGACGGCTCGCCGTCCGAAGCGGCGATTGCCGAGGATGCGCTGGCGCTGTTCGATCAGGTTTACGCCAGTCATCCGCAGATCGTCGTGGTCGGGCGCAGTCTAGGCTCGGGTGTCGCCGTGCGCCTGGCCAGCCAGCGGCCGGTGCAGCAGCTGATTCTGGTGACGCCCTACAACAGCCTCGAAGAAATCGCCGTGCGCCAATACCCGTGGGTGCCGGTGAAGTGGTTGCTCAAGGATCGCTTCGAGTCGGGTAAATATGCCGCGCATATCCGCGTGCCGACGTTGCTGCTGGCGGCCAGTGATGATGAGGTGATTCCGCGTGCCAGCACCCAGCGCCTGCTTGAGCACTTCCCTGCGGGCGTGGCGGCGCTTCGAGTGGTGCCAGAGTCGGGGCATAACTCGATTGCCGCGCGGGAGGAGTATTTGCAGTGGATGGGCGACGTGTTGAATCGCTGAAAGTCGAGTTGTCCGAAAGGGCCCCTTCGCGAGCAAGTTCGCTCCCACATGGGAATACATTTCAAATGTAGGAGTGAGCCTGCTCGCGATGGCGTCATCCAGCGCAACATCGCATCTTGTCTGATCACGCCCTTTATCGCCCCGCTCCAAAAACAGCCACCCATCGCTTGAACCAAGTCCCGAATCGCCAGTCCTACCCGCGCCGCATTCCGCGGTTCACTCGACTTTTTGCGCTGTCCCCCTTCAGAGCCGCCCGCCCCATGCGCCACGCCGTTCGTTCGTCTCGCTTCGTTTCGCTGTGCCTGCTGATCCTTTTCCCGCTGTTTGTCGAAACCGTCCAGGCCGGTGCGGAGCGGCAACTGGTGGCCGCGATCAATGACTATCGCGCCCATCCGCAACGTTGCGAGCGGCGCCCGGCGCAGCGTCTGGCACCGTTGCGGCTGAACGCGAACCTGGCCCTGCCGATCGGCTATGGCTACGCCGGCGGCATGCGTGAGGCGCTGAAATCCTCGGGCTACGCCGCCACGGCGGTGCGCAGTATTCGTGTGGTCGGTGCCGAGGATGCCGAAGAAGCCTTCGACCAGTTGCTCGACGAACACTGCGCCGCACTGCTCGATGCGACGTATGCCGACATCGGCGTCAGCCGTTCGCGCAATCAATGGCAAGTGGTACTGGCGCGACCGGTACTCGACAGCCGCGTCGGTGACAACCGCACCGTCGGCAAGGCACTGCTCGCTGAAGTCAACGCCGCCCGCGCCCGCCCACGAATGTGCGGCCGCCAGCGCTTCGCCGCCGCACGGCCGTTGAGCTGGAACGCGGCATTGGGCGCCGCCGCGCAGGGCCACAGCAAAGCCATGGCCTACGGCAACTACTTCGCCCACCGCGACCCGGACGGCGACCAGCCAGCCGACCGCGCCCGCGCCGCTGGTTATCGCGGTCGGCAAATCGGTGAAAACATCGCCGCCGGGCAAAGCTCACCGGGCAAGGCGATGGCCGGATGGCTGGCCAGCCCGGGCCATTGCGCGAACCTGATGAACCCGATGTACACCCAGGTCGGCGCCGGCTTCGCCAGCGAAGCACGCAGCGCTGAAGGGGTGTACTGGACGATGATGTTTGGTGCGCCTTGATGGCTGCGGTTGAGGGTTTGCGCTGAACTGACTGGCCTCATCGCGAGCAGGCTCACTCCTACAGGATTTGTGGGGGGCCACCTGACTCAGGCACGCCAAAGATCCCTGTGGGAACCAGCCTGCTGGCGATGACGTCAGGTCAGCCAAATCATCTGTGGCTGACACACCGCTATCGCGAGCAGGCTCACTCCTACAGGGGCTAGTGTGTGCCATCGAATCTTGTCAGGCCGCGCGCTGTCCGGCGGCAACCATCGCCGAAGCCGCCAGCATTGCCCGCAGCAGCACCGCACATCCGGCCGCCAGATCATCCGGGGCGGCGTTTTCGATTTCGTTGTGGCTGATGCCGCCTTCGCACGGGACGAAGATCATCCCGGCCGGGCCGAGTTCGGCGAGGAAAATCGCGTCGTGGCCGGCGCCGCTGACAATGTCCATGTGTGACAGGCCCAGCCCTTGTGCCGCGCCGCGTACCGCTTCGACGCAGCCCTTTTCGAAGTACAGCGGCGGGAAGTCCGCGGTTGGTGTCAGCTCATAAGTGAGGCCGTGGGCCTGGCAGGTGGATTCGATGATTTGTTTTACCTCAGCGATCATCGAATCCAGGCGCGCCGGCTCGAGATGACGGAAATCCAGGGTCATGCGCACTTCGCCGGGAATCACGTTGCGTGAGCCGGGATAGGCTTGCAGGCAACCGACCGTGCCACAGGCGTGCGGCTGGTGGCCGAGGGCGGCGCGGTTGACGGCACCGACGATCACTGCGGCGCCGACCAGGGCGTCCTTGCGCAGGTGCATCGGCGTCGGGCCGGCGTGGGCTTCGACGCCCCGCAACTTGAGGTCGAACCACTTCTGCCCGAGCGCGCCGAGAACCACGCCGATGGTTTTCTTTTCGTCTTCCAGAATCGGGCCTTGCTCGATGTGCGCCTCGAAGTAGGCACCAACCGGGTGTCCGCTGACTTTGCGCGAACCGGCGTAGCCGATGGCGTTGAGCGCTTCGCCGACCGTGACACCGTCGGCGTCGACTTTGGCCAGAGTTTCGGCGAGGGTGAATTTTTCCGCGAAGACGCCTGAGCCCATCATGCACGGGGCGAAGCGCGAGCCTTCTTCGTTGGTCCAGACCACCACTTCCAGCGGCGCTTCGGTTTCCACGTTGAGGTCGTTCAAGGTGCGCAGGACTTCGACGCCGGCGAGCACGCCGAAGCAGCCGTCGAACTTGCCGCCGGTGGGTTGCGTGTCGATGTGGCTGCCGGTCATCACCGGTGGCAGCTCGGGATTACGGCCCGGACGGCGAGCGAAAATGTTGCCGACGGCATCCACCGTGACGCTGCATCCGGCCTCCTTGCACCATTGCACAAACAGGTCGCGGGCCTGGCGGTCGAGGTCGGTCAGGGCCAGGCGACAGACACCGCCCTTGACCGTGGCGCCGAGTTTGGCCAGCTCCATGAGCGAGGCCCACAGGCGATCGCGGTTGATGTGCTGATGGGTCGATTGCAGAACGTCGACGGCTGCGTTCATGGGGATCTCCTCAGGCTGTTTCTTTTGATGTTTCTTGAGTGTCTGGTAAACCGCTATCGCGAGCAGGCTCACTCCTACAAGGGGAACGCATTTCAAACTGTAGGAGTGAGCCTGCTCGCGATGAGGCCAGTCGCTACACCGCTGTTTTCACGGCAGAGGGCTGCGCGCGCATCACGCACAACCCGTAATAGATCAAACCACCCAGCGCCGAGCCGGTGAACCAGCCGTAGCTGTAGAACCAGCTGAACGCATCGCTGCCCAGCGACAACAAGGTCAGCAGCACCGGCACGCCGAAGGCGATGAACCCGGCGCCGTTCCATGCCGGGTACACGTCATCGCGATACAGACCGGCAAGGTCCAGTTGCTGTTTCTTGATCAGGAAATAGTCCACCACCATGATCCCGGCAATCGGCCCGAGCAGGCTCGAATAGCCCAGCAGCCAGTTGGAGTACACGCTTTCCAGGCTGACATCGGAAACGATCAGACCGAGTTTTTTCAGCAACTCATGGGCCATCAGCGCCAGCCCGACCAGACCGGTCAGCAACACCGCTTTAGTGCGGTTGATCACCTTCGGCGCGATGTTCTGAAAGTCGTTGGTGGGCGAGACGATGTTGGCCGCGGTGTTGGTCGACAGCGTCGCGATGATGATCAGCGCCATGGCCACCGCCACCCACACCGGGCTCTGGATGTGGCCGATCAGGGTGACCGGATCCGACACGGTCACGCCGACCAGTTTCACCGACGCCGCGGTCATCACCACACCGAGCGCGGCGAACAGAAACATGGTCAATGGCAGGCCGATGATCTGCCCGAGAATCTGGTCTTTCTGGCTTTTGGCGTAGCGGCTGAAGTCAGGGATGTTCAGTGACAGCGTGGCCCAGAAACCGACCATTGCCGTCAGCCCGGCGGCGAAGTAACCGACCACGCTGGCGCCTTCCGGACGCTTGGCCGGGATCGCCATCAACTCGCTCATCGACACATTGGGCATCGCCCACACCAACAGACCGATGCCGACCGCCACCAGCAGCGGCGCAGACAGGGTTTCCAGCCATTTGATTGACTCGGCGCCGCGAATCACCACCCACAGGTTCAGCGCCCAGAACACCATGAAGCCGATCACTTCGCCGGTGCCGCCGAGGGATTTCCAGCCCTCGAATACGGAGCCGAGAAACAGGTGAATCGCCAAGCCGCCGAACATGGTCTGAATGCCAAACCAGCCACACGCGACCAGCGCGCGAATCAGACACGGTACGTTGGAGCCGAGAATCCCGAACGAGGAACGCAGCAGCACCGGAAACGGGATGCCGTACTTGGTCCCGGGGAAGGCGTTCAGCGTCAGCGGAATCAGCACGATGATGTTGGCGAACAGAATCGCCAGCAGCGCTTCACCCACGGTCAGCCCGAAATAGGCGGTGAGCACGCCGCCCAGCGTATAGGTCGGCACGCAGATCGACATGCCGACCCACAGCGCGGTGATGTGCCATTTGTTCCAGGTGCGTTCGTGCACCTTGGTCGGTGCCATGTCGTGGTTATAACGGGGACTGTCGAGGACATCGCTGCCGGCTTCGAGCTCGAACAAGCCGTCGCGCTCGCTCACTTGCGATCTGATCTGTTGCATGGCCGCTCCACTGTTCTTCTGATTATTTTTGCTCATCAGGCGGCTGGCACACGCAGGTGCGAGCCGGACGATGGCCGGAGGAACTGACAACTTTCATGCACCGGCCACGGTGTCAGCGGCGGCATCAATAAACGTGCCGGGTACCCCGCTGGTGCATCGAGCCAATGCGTTAAACGCTTTGCAACTTTCTGATATTCATCAGTTTTAATTATTTATCCGAGTGCCCTGCGGAAACTTGTCTGAGCGCTCAGGCTAAACGCTTGGCAAGTTGTTCGAACTGTCAGGACTCAATCTGGTGCACTGCACTTTTTTTCGTTGTGAGCGAACCACTGCAGCTCAACTTCAAGCGGCTGATTTCACATAGGAAATCTTGCTCATATTTCCATCCTGTCAAGTGCGTCAAAATGGTGAATGGCCTCACCATTTTGGTGATTTCTGTTTTTTATCGTTAATTTTCAATAAGTTAAAACGATCATAAGCTTATAAAAAATATTCTTGCTCAATTATAAAATCGCGACTAGCTTCTATTCCTGACAGCGCTGACAGGAATAAAACCTGCAGCGATGAATACCTATAAAACATCTAGAACCGACACAAGTCGGTCATGCCTGCGAGGAACTCGGAATGTCTCTGTTGATCCGTGGCGCCACCGTTGTTACCCATGATGAAAGTTATCGCGCCGACGTCTATTGCGCTGACGGCGTGATCAAAGCCATCGGTGCAGACCTTGATGTTCCGGCCGGCGCTGAAGTGCTCGACGGCAGCGGCCAATACTTGATGCCCGGCGGCATCGATCCGCACACGCACATGCAACTGCCGTTCATGGGCACCGTGGCCAGCGAGGATTTCTACAGCGGCACGGCGGCCGGTCTGGCCGGCGGCACCACGTCGATCATCGACTTCGTGATTCCCAATCCCCAGCAGTCATTGATGGAGGCGTTTCATCAGTGGCGCGGCTGGGCGGAAAAGTCCGCTTCCGATTACGGCTTTCATGTGGCGATCACCTGGTGGAGCGAGCAGGTCCGCGAAGAAATGGCCGAACTGGTCAGCCACCACGGCATCAACAGCTTCAAGCACTTCATGGCTTACAAGAACGCGATCATGGCCGCCGACGACACGCTGGTGGCGAGTTTCGAGCGCTGCCTGGAACTCGGCGCGGTGCCGACCGTGCATGCGGAAAACGGCGAGCTGGTCTATCACCTGCAACGCAAGCTGATGGCCCAGGGCATCACCGGGCCGGAAGCGCATCCGTTGTCGCGGCCGTCGCAAGTCGAAGGCGAAGCGGCGAGCCGAGCGATTCGTATTGCTGAAACCATCGGTACGCCACTGTACCTGGTGCACGTCTCGACCAAGGAAGCCCTCGACGAAATCACCTACGCCCGCAGCAAGGGCCAACCGGTTTACGGCGAAGTGCTGGCCGGGCATCTGCTACTTGATGACAGCGTTTACCAGCACCCGGACTGGCAGACCGCTGCCGGCTACGTGATGAGCCCGCCGTTCCGCCCGCGCGGGCATCAGGAGGCGCTGTGGCATGGCTTGCAGGCCGGCAACCTGCACACCACCGCCACCGATCACTGCTGTTTCTGCGCTGAGCAAAAAGCTGCCGGGCGCGATGACTTCAGCAAGATTCCCAACGGCACGGCGGGTATCGAAGATCGCATGGCGGTGCTCTGGGATGAAGGCGTCAACAGTGGCCGTTTGTCGATGCAGGATTTCGTCGCCCTCACCTCCACCAACACCGCGAAGATCTTCAATCTCTACCCGCGCAAAGGCGCAATCCGCGTCGGCGCCGATGCCGATCTGGTGCTGTGGGATCCGCACGGCACGCGAACGATTTCCGCCAAGACCCACCATCAGCAGGTGGACTTCAATATCTTCGAAGGCAAGACCGTGCGCGGCGTGCCCAGCCATACCGTCAGCCAGGGCCGGCTGGTCTGGGCCGACGGCGACCTGCGCGCCGAACGCGGGGCCGGGCGCTACATCGAACGGCCGGCGTATCCGGCGGTGTTTGATTTGTTGAACAAACGGGCAGAGATGCACAAGCCGACAGCTGTGAAACGCTGAAGGCGGCCTTCGGCCTATCGCTGGCAAGCCAGCTCCCACAAGGCTTTGTGAACACCATAGATCCCTGTGGGAGCTGGCTTGCCAGCGATGAGGCCATCACAAGCACCACAAAAACCACTGCCCGACAGAGGCAGAGAACCTCAAATAACCGTGAGGCACACCACCGTGATCGACTCCCTGAACCACCTTCCCCACCCGCACGAAAGCGCGGCCGCCCTCGCCGGGCACTTCACCGATCTGGCGCCGCCGCTCAATGCCCGGCAGGCGCATCTGGAAGCTTCGCGCTGCCTGTATTGCTACGACGCGCCGTGCGTCAATGCGTGCCCGAGCGAGATCGATATTCCCTCGTTCATCCGCAATATCCATCAGGACAACGTGCCCGGCGCGGCGCAGAAAATCCTTTCGGCGAATATTCTTGGCGGCAGTTGCGCGCGGGTCTGTCCGACCGAGATTCTTTGCCAGCAAGCCTGCGTGCGCAACAACGCCCAGGAATGCGCACCGGTGCTGATCGGCCTGCTGCAACGCTACGCCATCGACAACGCACACTTCACCGAGCACCCGTTCCAGCGCGCCGCCGCCAGCGGCAAACGCATCGCCGTGGTCGGTGCCGGGCCGGCCGGGTTGTCCTGCGCGCATCGCAGTGCCATGCACGGCCATGACGTGGTGATTTTCGAGGCGCGGGACAAGGCTGGCGGCCTTAACGAATACGGCATCGCCAAATACAAACTGGTCGATGATTACGCGCAGAAGGAACTAGATTTCCTCCTGCAGATCGGCGGCATCGAAATCCGCCACGGGCAGAAACTCGGCGACAACCTGACCCTCAGCGAACTGCATCAACAATTCGACGCGGTGTTCCTCGGTCTCGGCCTCAACGCCAGCAAGCAGCTCGGCCTGGCCCACGAAGATGCACCCGGCCTGCTCGCCGCTACCGATTACATTCGCGAACTGCGTCAGGCCGATGACCTCTCGCAACTGCCATTGGCCGAGCGCTGCATCGTCCTCGGTGCCGGCAACACCGCAATCGACATGGCCGTGCAAATGGCCCGCCTCGGTGCGCGTGATGTGAATCTGGTGTATCGCCGTGGCGCCCCGGATATGGGCGCGACGCTGCACGAACAGGACATCGCCAAGGCCAACCAGGTGCGTTTGCTGACCTGGGCGCAACCAGAAGAGGTGCTGCTCGACGCTCAGGGCCATGTGCGCGGCATGCGTTTCGCCCGCACCGATCTGGTCGACGGACGCCTGCAAACCACCGGCGAAACCTTCGAGCTGGCCGCTGACGCGATCTTCAAAGCCATCGGCCAGAGCTTCGACGCCAGCGCCCTCGCCGACCCGCTGGCGCGCGAGCTCAAACGCCAGGGCGAACGTATTCAAGTGGATGAAAACCTGCGCACCAGCATTCCCGGCGTGTATGCGGGCGGTGACTGCACCAGCCTCGATCAGGACCTCACCGTGCAAGCCGTACAACACGGCAAACGCGCCGCCGAGGCGATCAACGCTCAACTGATGCTCAACGTGGAGGCTGCGTAAATGGCCGATCTCTCGATAGTCTTCGCCGGCATCAAAGCCCCGAATCCGTTCTGGCTGGCCTCCGCGCCGCCCACCGACAAGGCTTACAACGTGGTCCGCGCCTTCGAGGCCGGCTGGGGTGGCGTGGTCTGGAAAACCCTCGGCGAAGACCCGGCGGCGGTCAACGTTTCCTCACGTTATTCGGCGCATTACGGCAATAACCGGGAGGTGCTCGGCATCAACAACATCGAGCTGATCACCGACCGCTCGCTGGAAATCAACCTGCGCGAAATCACTCAGGTGAAAAAGGCCTGGCCCGACCGTGCGCTGATCGTCTCGCTGATGGTGCCGTGCGTGGAGGAATCATGGAAACACATCCTGCCGCTGGTCGAGGCCACTGGCGCCGACGGCATCGAACTGAACTTCGGCTGCCCCCACGGCATGCCCGAGCGAGGCATGGGCGCCGCGGTCGGGCAGGTGCCGGAGTACGTCGAGCAGGTGACGCGCTGGTGCAAAACCTATTGCTCGCTGCCGGTGATCGTCAAACTGACGCCAAACATCACCGACATCCGCGTCGCCGCCCGCGCCGCACATCGCGGTGGCGCCGATGCGGTGTCGTTGATCAACACGATCAACTCGATCACCAGCGTCGACCTCGAACACATGGTCGCCCTGCCCACGGTTGGCAGCAAAAGCACCCACGGCGGCTACTGCGGCTCGGCGGTCAAACCGATTGCACTGAACATGGTCGCCGAAATCGCCCGTGATCCGCAGACCCAGGGTTTGCCGATCTGCGGCATTGGCGGCATCGGCAGCTGGCGCGATGCGGCGGAATTCATGGCGCTGGGCAGTGGCGCTGTGCAGGTGTGCACCGCGGCGATGCTCCACGGTTTCCGCATTGTCGAGGAGATGAAGGACGGCTTGTCGCGCTGGATGGACAGTCAGGGCTACGCCAACATCAGCGAGTTTTCCGGGCGCGCGGTGGGCAATACCACCGACTGGAAATACCTCGATATCAACTATCAGGTGATTGCGAAGATTGATCAGGAAGCGTGCATTGGTTGCGGGCGCTGTCACATCGCCTGCGAAGACACCTCACACCAGGCGATCGGCAGTCTGAAGCAGGCAGACGGCACGCATACATACGAGGTGATCGACGACGAGTGTGTCGGCTGCAATTTGTGTCAGATCACTTGCCCGGTGGCGGACTGCATCGAGATGGTGCCGATGGACACGGGCAAGCCGTTTCTCGACTGGAATCATGATCCGAGGAATCCGTATTGTGTGGCTGTCTGAATCGGGGGCTGATCCTGAAAGCCCCTCACCCTAGCCCTCTCCCAGAGGGAGAGGGGACTGATTGGGGGATGCTGCAACATTGCGCCGACCTGTTAGTGTTGTTGTGAATCCATAATCGACTCGATTTATCAGGTCGATGTAACCCTCAGCACACCTCGGTCGGCTCCCTCTCCCTCCGGGAGAGGGCTGGGGTGAGGGTAAGCTTTTGATTTTTGCCCTCAAGGCTCCAACCCGATCCCGCGCAAGATCACACTCGTCACCGTCTGCACCGCCCGCTCGAACTGCATGTCCGACAGCGGTTGATGCTCGTTCAGGATATTCACCTGATGATCGAAGTCGGCATAGTGCTGGGTCGAGGCCCAGATCATGTACAGCAGGCTCGACGGTTCCACCGGCAGAATCCGCTTGTCCTCGACCCACTGGCGAATCTTCGCTTCCTTCATTTTCGCCCAGTCATACAGGCTGGCATCCAGCGCCTCGCCCAGCGTCGGCGCGCCATGAATGATTTCGTTGGCCCAGACTTTCGAGCCGTACGGGCGGCTGCGCGAGTGGTTCATCTTGGCGCGGATGTAGCTGCTGAGCACAACGCGCGGGTCGTCGAACATTTCGAAGCACAGCGCGTCCTGTTTCCACACTTCGAGCAGGTCGAACAGCACCGCGCTGTACAGCTCGCTCTTGGTGGAAAAGTAGTAATGCAGATTGGAGCGCGGCAGTTGCACCTCGGCGGCGATATCAGCCATGGCGGTGCTGCCGAAGCCTTTTTCGGCGAAGACTTTTTCCGCCGCCAGCAGGATTTTTTCGACGTTGCTGCGGCGAATTTCGATCTTGTGATTGCCCATGTGGGCTCCCTGACGACAGCGTTGACCAAGACTAGCATTCGCTTGCAACTGATGGAAAACCCGAGCCCTACACCATCCCTGCTGGCGATAGCGGTGGGTCAGACACCAACCAGGTGAATGTCAGACCGCAATCGCCAGCAGGCTGGCTCCCACAGGCTCAGTGCGGTTGTGTGTCGCCTGCGGCAGTGTCGATGCTGACCACCACCGACATCCCCGGCCGCAACCGCTCCTCTTCCTGCTGATCCGGATCGATGGTGATCCGCACTGGCACGCGCTGGGCGATCTTGACGAAGTTGCCGGTGGCGTTGTCGGCCTGCAGCAAGGCGAATTCGGAACCGGTGCCCGGCGAAATATGCTGCACATGCCCGGTGAACTTGCGGTGGTTCAACGCATCGACGGTGAAGCGCACCGGTTGCCCGACGCGGACGTTGTCCATCTGGGTTTCCTTCATGTTGGCGATCACCCATTTCTGCTCCGGCACCAGCGCCATCAACTGTGCTCCGGAATTGACGTAAGCGCCGAGGCGCACGCCGATCTGCCCGAGCTGGCCGTCGCGGGGGGCGACAATGCGCGTGTTCGACAGGTCGATCCGCGCCAGTTTTACCGCCGCTTCGGCGCTGGCCACGGCGGCCTCCAGCGAGCCGCGATTGACGATCACCGTTTGCAGATCCTGGCGGGCGATTTCCAGGTTGGCTTTGGCTTGCGCCACAGCGGCGGTGCTTTGCGCATTGGCGGCGAGGGTCACGTCGAACTCTCGTTTGGACACCGAGCCGTCGCTGACCAGATCCTTGTTGCGGCGCAGATCCGCCTCACTCTTGCGCAACTGCGCTTCACTGTCGGCGAGCACCGCCTGGCGCAGCTTGATCGTCGCTTCGGCGCTGTTGCGTTGCTGCACCACATTGGCCAGCGCCGCGCGCTGCACCGCCAGTTGCGCCAGCGCCTGATCGAGGCGCTGCTGGTAGATCCGGTCATCCAGACGTACTAGTAGATCGCCGGCCTTCACGTACTGGAAATCCTGCACCGGCACTTCAAACACATAACCGCTGAGCTGTGGCCCGATGATCGTCACCTGCCCACGAATCAAAGCGTTCTCGGTGGTTTCGACGGCGCTGCTGAACGGCGGCAATTGCCAGGCGTAGAGCACGATCAGCACGCCGACGATGGCAATCGCGGCAAAGCCCAGCGACGAGATGATGCGCACCCGCAGCGAGCGCGGCGCGGTGTTTGGCGATGACGGCGGCGTCTGCCCTTCAGGCGTGGCGGCAATGGCGTTGGTGGTTGTGGTGGTGGGTTCGGTCATGAAGAAGTGGCACCGCTTGATGGTACGGAAGGCGTCGGCTCGATGGCTTTGGTGGTGCTCATCAGCCACAACGCGCGAATCGAAAGCCAGATCATGGTCAATACCGCAATGACCGCGATCAGCATGAAGACATCGTTATAGGCCAGCACGTTCGCTTCGCGGGTTGCCGCATTGGCGAGGCTGCGGATGCCGACCAGATTGCGCAGGCCGGGGTCGGCGAAAAACCCGCCGTAAGCCGCACCGCCGCTCTGCACGCGCGCCGCCACCAGCGGATCGGACATCACCAGTTGCTCAACAATGTGGCTGGAATGGTACTTCTCGCGCACGATCTGAAAGGTCCCCAGCAACGCCGCGCCGAGAAGCCCGCCAAGGTTGTTGCAGATCCCGAACAGCACGGAAAAACTCACCAGATTGCGCGGGTTGGTCAACACGTTGCGCGTGCCGAAGACCATGGTCGGGCCGAGAAAGAACGTACTGCCGAATGCCAGCAGGAACTGGCTGATATACATGTTTTGCGGGCGCGTGATGTTGCTGGAAAAACTGTCCATCACCGAGCCTGTCGCCATCAGCGCCAGCGAAATGATCAGCGGCATGAGCAAGTGTTTCGGGTCGATGGTCAGTGCGCTGGTCGCCAGCCCGGCGATGCTGCCGATCAGCATCACCACGTACAGACTGTGCAGTTGCTCATAACCCATGTTCAGGTTCTGCATGAAACCGACCGCACCAGTGGACTGCTCTGAGGTGACCATGCGAATCAGGGTCACCGCCAGCGCCAGCCGGATCATCGTTCCGCTGCCCAGCCAGCGCGTCATCAGCAGCGGGTTGCTGCGGTTGTGCTCGATGGCCAGGCCCATGATGATCAGCGCGATCGACGCCGCCAGGGCGATGCCGATCCAGTCGGCTTCCAGCCACCAGTCGATGCGCCCCAGCGACAGCACCGCACAGAGCAGGCCGACGCCCGTGGCGAGAATGGCGAAGGTCAGGAAGTCGAGCTTTTCGAAGGTCTTGAAGCGGTCACCCGGCGGCAACTTGAGCAGCAATACACAGCCCAGCGACAGCAGCGCCATGCCCAGTTCGAACAGGTACAACCCGCGCCACTCGGCAATCTGCAACAGGTCTTCGGAGAACAGCCGCGCCAGTGGCAGCGCCAGTTGCGAGGTGCCGAGGCCGAGCACCAGCGCCTTCAGCCGCCACTTCGCCGGGAACGCCTGAACCATGTAATACAGGCCCAGCGAACTCAGTGCCGCGCCGACCATGCCGTGCGCCGCCCGCACGGCGATGGCCGAATTCAAATCGTTGACGAACAGATGCCCAAAGGTCACCAGTGCATACAGCACCAGAAACACCTCAGTGAACGCACGCAAGCCGAACTGCTGACGAAACTTCACCAGCAGCAGGTTCATCGACACGTTGGTCATCACGAAGGCCGCCGGCAACCAGGCCATTTCCGCCGTGGTCGCGCCGAGCGAGCCTTGCAGATAAATCAGGTTGGCAACCACCAGCGAATTGCCCAAACCGCCGGTCACCGCCACCAGCACACCGACCAGCGCATAGGCCAGGCGCTTGCGGTTGGAGTGCAACGGCGTCGAGGGGGAACCAGGCAGACTGGGTTTCTCGTGCGGCTGCCATTGGCGCGGGGCGTATTTATCCATGGATCGGCCTGGTGCTGGGAGTGAAGGAAGTTTGCCGCAATTCAACGGCTAATACACTTTTCCGTAGGCGGAACAAAACCCTGTGGGAGCTGGCTTGCCAGCGATGAGGCCGGCAACTCCAGCCTTTGCGGCAGCTGACAAATCGCTATCGCTGGCAAGCCAGCTCCCACAGGGGTTCTATGCCTGATTCGAAATTACGACAGGCTTCTACAGAGTGTCGTTCCTGCCAACCCCGAGTCATCGTATAACTTGCTGTTGACAATCCTGCTAAATATGGGAAATATCCGCATCGATGTTGTACGACGACGTATGACAAATAATAAAAACAACAAGCGAATCTGGGAGCGTCACAGTGAGCACACTCGCCCGCAATTCCGTCCGCCCTTCACCTGTTTCCAATTTCAAACCGCGTTCGACCCTGAGCCTGATCGGCTGTAGCAGTCTGGTCCTCGCCCTGCCGATGAGCGCCCAGGCCGAAGGTTTCCTCGAGGACAGCAAAGCCACGTTGAACCTGCGTAACGCCTACTTCAACCGCAACTTCGTCAACCCGGCCAACCCGCAGGGCAAGGCTGAAGAGTGGACGCAGAGCTTCATTCTCGATGCCAAATCCGGTTTCACCCAGGGCACCGTCGGCTTCGGCCTCGATGTGCTCGGGCTGTACTCGCAAAAACTCGATGGCGGCAAAGGCACCGGCGGCACGCAACTGTTGCCAATCCACGATGACGGACGCCCGGCGGACAACTTCGGTCGTCTCGGCGTGGCGCTGAAAGCCAAAGTATCCAAGACCGAATTGAAGGTCGGCGAATGGATGCCAGTGCTGCCGATCCTGCGTTCCGACGATGGTCGTTCGCTGCCACAGACCTTCCGCGGCGGGCAGATCACCTCCACCGAAATCAACGGCCTGACCGTCTACGGCGGCCAGTTCCGCGGTAACAGCCCGCGCAACGATGCGAGCATGGAAGACATGTCGATGAACGGCCGCGGCGCGTTCACCTCGGATCGCTTCAACTTCGGCGGCGGCGAATACAGCTTCAACGACAAGCGCACCATGGTCGGCGTGTGGTATGCCGAGCTGACCGATATCTACCAGCAGCAATATTTCAACCTCAGCCACAGCCAGCCGCTCGGCGACTGGACCTTGGGCGCCAACCTCGGTTTCTTCACCGGCAAGGAAGATGGCAGCGCTCAGGCCGGCGACCTTGACAACAAGACAGCGTTTGCCATGCTCTCGGCCAAATACGGCGGCAACACTTTCTACGTCGGCCTGCAGAAACTCACCGGTGACGATGCCTGGATGCGGGTCAACGGCACCAGCGGCGGGACCCTGGCCAACGATAGTTACAACGCCAGTTATGACAACGCCAAGGAGCGCTCCTGGCAGTTGCGTCACGACTACAACTTCGTTGCCCTCGGCATTCCCGGCCTGACCCTGATGAACCGCTACATCAGCGGTGACAACGTGCACACCGCCAGCACCAACGACGGCAAGGAATGGGGCCGCGAATCGGAACTGGCCTACACCGTGCAAAGTGGCCCGCTGAAAAGCCTCAACGTGAAATGGCGCAACGCGACCATCCGCCGCGACTTCAGCACCAACGAGTTCGACGAGAACCGGATTTTCATCAGCTATCCGATTTCGTTGTTGTAACGGTTGGCGGTTAGCCCTGTGGGAGCGAGCCTGCTCGCGAAAGCATGAGGTAAGCGGGAGCGATTTTTATTGCTCGAGCGGGCCCCATCGCTGGCAAGCCAGCTCCCACAGGGTCTTGTGGCGAAAAGAAAGGTTGGAGCCGACTCGGATTATTGTGGGAGCTGGCTTGCCAGCGATGGCGGCGGCAGATTCGGCAGTAATGAACTCTGACACACCGCCTTCGCGAGCAGGCTCGCTCCCACAAGAGGATTGCATTGCAAGGCGAGTTTGAGAGTTTCAGAAAAATGATTCGGCCCTTCCGTCATCTACACCAAAAGTCGCGTTGACAAGTTCCCGGAACCCTACCGATACTTCAGCGCAGTCATACGACAACCTACAACAAACCTAATAACAATGTGTTCAGGGATTGCCATGACGTCTACCTCTACTCCGCGCGCTCCATTCAATCGCCTGCTGCTGACCGGCGCTGCCGGTGGCCTGGGCAAAGTCCTGCGCGAACGCCTGCGTCCTTACGCCAATGTGCTGCGTTTGTCCGATATCGCCGCCCTCGCCCCGGCCGTCGATGATCACGAAGAAGTCGTACTCTGCGATCTGGCGGACAAACAGGCCGTGCATCAACTGGTCGATGGGGTCGACGCGATCCTGCATTTCGGCGGTGTCTCGGTCGAGCGTCCGTTCGAAGAAATCCTCGGCGCCAACATCAGCGGCGTGTTTCACATCTACGAAGCCGCACGCAAGCATGGCGTGAAGCGGGTGATCTTCGCCAGCTCCAATCACGTCATCGGTTTCTACAAGCAGGACGAAAAACTCGACGCCAGCTCCCCACGCCGCCCTGACGGTTACTACGGTCTGTCCAAGTCCTACGGCGAAGACATGGCCAGTTTCTACTTCGATCGCTACGGCATCGAAACTGTCAGCATCCGCATCGGCTCCTCGTTCCCGGAACCGCAGAACCGCCGGATGATGCATACCTGGCTGAGCTTCGACGACCTCACGCAACTGCTCGAGCGTTCGCTGTACACGCCGAACGTCGGTCACACCGTGGTCTACGGCATGTCCGACAACAAGGACGTGTGGTGGGACAACCGCTACGCCAGCCACCTCGGTTATGAAGCCAAGGACAGCTCGGAAGTGTTCCGCGACAAGGTCGAAGCACAGCCGATGCCGGCCGCCGACGACCCGGCGCGAATCTACCAGGGTGGCGCCTTTGTGGCGGCCGGCCCGTTCGGCGACTGATCCCTGCGACCACGACACGAGGTAATCAGTATGCAAGCCGAATTGATCGTCGATGCGCGCAACGCGGTGGGCGAAAGCCCGGTCTGGGTCGCCGAGGAAAACGCCCTGTACTGGGTAGACATTCCCAACGGCGGGCTGCAACGCTGGAGCGCCGACAGCGGTCACGTGGCGTCGTGGAAAGCGCCAGAAATGCTCGCCTGCATCAGCCGCCACCGCAGTGGCGGCTGGGTGGCCGGCATGGAAAGCGGTTTCTATCGCCTGCACCCGCACAGCGACGGCAGCCTCGACAGCGAATTGCTCGCCAGCGTCGAACACAGCCGCGCGGACATGCGCCTCAACGATGGTCGCTGCGACCGTCAGGGGCGTTTCTGGGCCGGCAGCATGGTGCTGAACATGGGCCTTAACGCGCCTGAAGGCCGGCTCTACCGCTACGGCGCCGGACAATCCGGGGTGATCGAAGCGCAACTCGACGGTTTCATCGTGCCCAACGGCCTCGGTTTCAGCCCGGACGGCAAGATCATGTACCTGTCGGATTCGCATCCCGAGGTGCAACTGATCTGGGCGTTCGACTACGACACCGAGACCGGCACGCCGTCGAACCGCCGGGTGTTTGTCGACATGAACCACTTCCCCGGCCGCCCCGATGGCGCCGCTGTGGATGCCGAAGGTTGCTACTGGATCTGCGCCAACGACGCCGGACTGATTCACCGCTTCGCCCCGGACGGTCGTCTGGATTTTTCGCTGGAAGTGCCAGTGAAGAAACCGACCATGTGTGCCTTCGGCGGCAACGATATGAGCACCCTGTTTGTCGCTTCGATTCGCCCCGGCGACGACCACGACCCGCAATCCCTGGCCGGTGGCGTGTTCGCCCTTAAGCCCGGCGTCAAAGGCCTCGCCGAACCGCTGTTCAACGATTTGCTTTAGACCCTCTGCTGCACCGCTGCGCCTTGAACACAAAAATAACAAGACTGGAGACTCACCCCCATGAACTTCAAACGCACCTTGCTCGCCGCTGCACTCCCGCTGATATTTACCCTCGCTGGCGCCGCTCAGGCACTGGAACTTAAAGTCGCCGACATCCACCCCAAGGGTTATCCAACCACGGTGGCGGAAGAAAGCATGGGCAAAATGCTGACCAAAGAGACCAACGGCGAGCTGACTTTCAAGTACTTCCCGGGCGGTGTGCTGGGTTCTGAAAAGGAAGTCATCGAGCAAATGCAAGTCGGCGCGATACAGATGTCCCGGGTCAGCCTGGGGATCGTCGGCCCTGTCGTACCGGACGTGAACGTCTTCAACATGCCGTTCATCTTCCGAGACCACCAGCACATGCGCAATGTCATCGACGGTCCAGTGGGCGATGAAATCCTCGGCAAGATCACCAATTCCGAATTCGGCCTGGTGGCCCTGGCCTGGATGGACGGCGGCACGCGCAACATCTACACCAAAAAACCGGTGCGCAAGCTCGAAGATCTCAAGGGCATGAAAATTCGCGTGCAAGGCAACCCGATGTTCATCGACATGATGAACGCCATGGGTGCCAACGGTATCGCCATGGACACCGGCGAGATCTTCAGCGCTCTGCAAACCGGCGTGATCGACGGCGCGGAAAACAACCCGCCGACCCTGCTCGAACACAACCACTTCCAGAACGCCAAGTTCTACAGCCTGACCGGTCACCTGATCCTGCCAGAGCCTATCGTGATGTCGAAAATCACTTGGGAGAAACTCACTCCGGATCAACAGACACTGGTCAAGAAAGCCGCCAAGGCTGCCCAGGCTGAAGAGCGCGAGCTGTGGGACAAGAAGTCCGCTGCCAGTGAAGAAAAACTCAAGGCCGCCGGCGTCGAGTTCATCACGGTCGACAAGAAGCCCTTCTACGACGCCACCGCTCCGGTCCGCGAGAAGTACGGCGCGCCATATGCCGACCTGATCAAGAAAATCGAAGCCGTTCAATAACGCCTCCCGCTCCGTACTCACGACAAGGCCCGGCGCGCCCGATGATTCAGGCGCGCCCGGTTACGGTGGAACCCGATGAAGAATCTACTGCTGCGTATCAATGACAAGATCTACATGACGTGTATCTGGGTGGCCGGCCTTTCCGTTCTGGCAGTTTCCCTGATGATTCCCTGGGGCGTGTTTGCGCGCTACGTGCTGGGTACCGGTTCGAGCTGGCCCGAGCCTACGGCCATTCTGCTGATGATCGTGTTCACATTTATTGGCGCTGCTGCCAGCTACCGCGCCGGCGCGCACATGGCCGTGGCCATGGTGACCGACCGCATGCCGCCGCATCTGCGCAGCGCAGCGTCGATTTTTTCCCAATTGCTGATGGCCCTGATCTGCATTTTCATGACGATCTGGGGATTCAAGTTGTGCATGTCCACCTGGAACCAGTTCATGGCGTCCCTGCCCACCCTGCGGGTGGGCGCGACCTATTTGCCGATTCCCGTGGGCGGTTTGCTGACCCTGGTTTTTGTCCTGGAAAAACTGTTTCTCGGTGACCAGAGCAAGCGTCGGGTCGTGCAGTTCGATCTGGTTGAAGAAAGCGAAGGTGCCGTTTAATGGACGCTCTGATTCTGCTGGGCAGTTTTATCGTATTGATCCTGATCGGCATGCCGGTTGCCTATGCACTCGGTGCCGCCGCGCTGATAGGTGCGTGGTGGATCGACATCCCCTTCCAGGCCGTAATGATCCAAGTGGCGGGCGGGGTAAACAAGTTCTCACTGCTGGCCATTCCGTTCTTTGTCCTCGCCGGCGCGATCATGGCAGAGGGCGGCATGTCCCGGCGGTTGGTGGCGTGTGCCGGTGTGCTGGTGGGTTTCGTCCGTGGTGGCCTGTCACTGGTCAACATCGTCGCCTCGACCTTCTTCGGTGCGATCTCTGGTTCGTCGGTGGCCGATACGGCGTCGGTGGGTTCGGTGCTGATACCTGAAATGGAGCGCAAGGGTTATCCGCGGGACTTCTCCACCGCCGTGACCGTCAGCGGCTCGGTGCAAGCATTGTTGACTCCGCCCAGCCATAACTCGGTACTCTACTCGCTGGCTGCTGGCGGTACGGTGTCGATTGCCTCGCTGTTCATGGCCGGCATCGTCCCGGGCTTGCTGATGAGCGCGTGCCTGATGGTGCTGTGCCTGATCTTCGCGAAAAAGCGCAACTATCCCAAGGGCGAAGTGATCCCGATGCGCCAGGCGCTGAAAATCGTCGGCGAGGCTCTCTGGGGCCTGATGGCGATGGTGATCATCCTCGGCGGTATCCTCTCCGGGGTCTTCACCGCGACCGAGTCGGCCGCTATCGCCGTGCTGTGGTCGTTCTTCGTGACCATGTTCATCTACCGCGACTACAAGTGGCGTGAACTGCCCAAACTGATGCATCGCACGGTGCGGACCATCTCCATCGTGATGATCCTGATCGGCTTCGCCGCCAGCTTCGGCTACATCATGACCCTGATGCAGATTCCGGCGAAGATCACCACGGCGTTCCTGACCCTGTCGGACAACCGTTACGTGATCCTGATGTGCATCAACGTCATGTTGCTGCTGTTGGGCACGGTGATGGACATGGCGCCGCTGATCCTGATCCTGACGCCGATCCTGATGCCGGTGATTCTGGACATCGGCGTCGATCCGGTGCAGTTCGGCATGATCATGCTGGTCAACCTGGGGATCGGATTGATAACACCGCCCGTCGGAGCCGTGCTGTTCGTCGGTTCGGCGATCGGCAAAGTCAGCATCGAAAGCACTGTAAAAGCGCTGCTGCCGTTCTACGGCGTGCTGTTCCTGGTGCTGATGCTGGTGACCTACGTGCCGGCCATCTCCCTGTGGCTGCCGCATCTGGTGTTGTAAACCGCTGAGTCATCGCAGCCCGGGCCGGGCTGCGATGGTTTCACCTCAGGCCCGCAGCAACATGTACCCCGCCACCACCACGCAAACACTCGCAAACCCGACCTGCAAGGCCCGCGCCGGCACCCGCGCACAAAGTTTGCGGCCGATGATCATGCCGACCACGCTGGCGACAATGAACGCCGCGCCCTGGCTGTCGATTCGCACTCCGGCGTGAAACGCGCCGATCACACCAATCGCCGAAATCAGACTGATCACCATCAAAGACGTAGCGACGATGCCGCGCATCTGCACGTCGGTCAGTTGCTTGAACGCCGGCACGATCAGAAAGCCGCCACCGACCCCCAGCAAGCCCGAGACCACGCCCGTGACTGCGCCCAGCGCGGCCAGGGTCGCGGTGCATTTGGCGGTCCAGTCGAAACGCCCGGTCTGCTCATTGAGCATGCAGTTTTTCTGGCCCCAACTGGCGTGGCCATGATCGCTCGGCCCGGCTTGTTGACGCTCTTTTCTGAACATCCGCCAGGCGACCATGACCATCAGCAGGCTGAACAGGATCATCAGCACCTTTTCCGGCAACTGATGCGCGAAGTAGATCCCCAGCGGCGAAAATACCGCGCCCAGCCCCGCGATCAACAACGCCGCGCGGTAGCGCACCAGGCCATGGCGCAGGCCATCGATAGCGCCGACCGCCGCCGCACTGCCCACCGCAAACAACGCCACCGGCGCTGCTTGCGTCATGCTCCAGCCAAGGCCCAGAACCAGCGCCGGCACCGCGAGAATCCCGCCACCCGCGCCGGTCAAACCGAGCACCAGGCCCATCACCACGCCAAACAGACTTGCCAGCCACATAAGGTTTTCTCAGTCGACCCTGGACAGGCTGGTCAGCCATTCGCGGCCCTTGAGCATGCCGTTCCAGTAGAACCACGGCAGCAGCGTCGCCTTCAGCCACCACGCCGAACGGCGCGCAACGGTCGGGTCCAGAGCGAAGGTCGGCAGCAGTTTTCCGCCATAGCCGAACTCGGCCAGAATCACCTTGCCCTTCTCCACCGTCAGCGGACAGGAACCGTAGCCGTCGTACTTCAGCGGTAGCGCTTGCTGCTGGCGTGCGGCCAACAGGTTCTGTGCGACCACCACGACTTGCTTGCGCACCGCTGCGGCCGTTTTCGCATTGCTGGTGCCGCAGATATCACCCAAGGCAAATATCTCGGGAAAGCGCGGATGTTGCAGGCTGTGCGGGTCTACCTCGCACCAGCCACCGGCGTCGGCCAGCGCACTTTGCGCGATGAAATCCGACGAAACCTGCGGCGGCACGACGTGCAGCAAGTCGAAGGTTTTCGCCACGCGGCTGACGTTGCCCTCGGCATCCTTGACCTCGAACCATGCGGTTTGCGCCGGGCCGTCGACTTTCACCAGATTGGAATTGAAGGCCAGTTGTGCGTTGTACTTCTCGATGTATTTCATCAACGGCGGCACGAACGTCGCCACACCGAACAACGCGGCGCCGGCCAGATTGAATTCGACATGAATGTTGTTCAGTACCGCGCTTTTGCGCCAGTGATCGCAGGACAGGTACAAGGCTTTTTGCGGTGCGCCGGCGCATTTGATCGGCATCGCCGGTTGGGTGAACAGCGCTCGGCCATCGCGCAGTTTTTGCACCTGATCCCAAGTGTATTGCGCATGTTGATAGCTGTAGTTGGAGGTCACGCCATACTGGCCGAGGCTGTCCTGCAGGCCCTCGATTTTTTCCCAGGCCAGGCGCAGGCCGGGGCAGACGATCAGATTCTGATAGCTGACCGTGCGCTGATCGTTGAGCGTGAGTTGACGTTCCGCCGGGTCGATTGCCGTGACTGCCGCCTGCACCCAGTTGGCTTGCCGGGGCATGACTTTGCTCATCGGTCGGGCGCTGTCCTTTACGTCGAAAGCGCCGCCGCCGACCAGCGTCCACGCTGGCTGGTAATAATGATGGGTGCTCGGCTCGATTACGGTGATGTTCAGCGCCGAATCACGCTTGAGCAGGCTGGCGACGACCGCTATACCGGCCGAACCGCCACCGATGACCACGATATCGGCACTGATGGATGGGCCCCAGTGTTGATCGTTCATTGCTTGTTCCTTTTGCTGCACGCAAGGATTTGTTCGGGTCAAACCAAAGAACCTGTGGGAGCTGGCTTGCCAGCGATAGCGGTGTGTCAGTCACATAAATGTTGGCTGATAAGCCCTCATCGCTGGCAAGCCAGCTCCCACAGGGTAAGTTGTGTTCCGGCTGGCATTTATTGATGACCCAGAGTCTTGAGCACCGCCCCGCAATAAAGCCCGGACAGGGTCTTCATCACCTGGATCACTTCGTGACTGGCGAGGCCGTAGAAAATGTACTTGCCTTCACGGCGGGTCGCGACGAGCCCTTCGTCACGCAGGATGCCCAATTGCTGGGACAGCGTCGGCTGGCGTACGCCGGTCATGGTTTCCAGTTCGCCGACGTTGCGTTCGCCCTGGGTCAGTTGACACAGGATCAGCAGGCGATCCTCATTGGCCAAAGCCTTGAGCAGCGCGCAGGCCTTGGAGGCCGAGGCGCGCAGTTGGGCGACTTCACATTCGGTCAGACTGGATTGCATTTGCGCGAGGCCTTCAAGGTCACTTAAGCTGCGAACATTATGTTTTTAGATAAAGTGTTGCAACCCATTTTCCTTGTTCAGGTTGGTGTCCATGCCCGCGCAGATTGAAGCTTTCCTCGACCCCGCCTCTTCGACCTACAGCTACGTGGTCTACGAAGTGGATGGTGGCCAGTGCGCAATCGTCGACCCAGTGCTCGATTACGACGGCGCCGCCGGGCGCACCGGCACCGTGCAGGCGGACAAGATCGTTGCGTTCGTCGAGGCGCATCAATTACAGGTGCAATGGTTGCTGGAAACCCACGCCCACGCCGATCACATCTCCGCTGCGCCCTACCTGCGGCAGAAACTGGGTGGGAAAATCGCCATCGGTGCCTCGATCAGCCAAGTGCAGAACGTGTTCAAGACATTGTTCAATCTGGAGCCGGAATTCTCGGCCGACGGTTCGCAGTTCGATCATCTGTTCGCGCCGAACGAGTCATTCCATATCGGCAATCTCAAAGCCACCGCCCTGCACGTGCCCGGCCACACCCCGGCCGACATGGCCTATCTGATCGACGGTGAGCAGATTCTGGTCGGCGACACGTTGTTCATGCCGGATGTCGGCACGGCGCGCTGCGACTTCCCCGGCGGCAATGCGCATCAACTGTTCGGGTCGATCAGAAAGTTGCTGGCCTTCCCCGCCGGCGTGAAGCTCTACGTCTGCCACGACTACCCACCCGAAGGCCGGGCCTCGCGGTGCCAGACCACAGTTGGCGAGCAGCGTAAAAGCAATATTCATGTGCATGACGGCATCGACGAAGCGGCGTTCGTCGAGATGCGCACCCGCCGTGATGCTGGCCTGGGCATGCCGACGCTGTTGCTGCCGGCGATTCAGGTGAATGTGCGGGCGGGGAATTTGCCGGCGGCGGAAGACAATGGCGTGGTGTACCTGAAGATTCCGCTTAACCAGCTCTGACCCCCTGGTCAGGCGCCCTGAGTCTGATCGTTCCCACGCTCTGCGTGGGAATGCATCCCGTGACGCTCTGCGTCACTTCCTGAGGCGGAACGCGGAGCGTTCCTGGCGGCATTCCCAGGCGTAGCGTGGGAACGATCGGCGTCGGCGGGTCGGGTCGGGTCGGGTGGATCAGGTCAGGTTATGCGCCCAGGGTTAGGCCGTTGGCGGGTAACGGCAACGCGGTTTTATAGCGCACCTGCTTCAGCGCAAAGCTGGAACGGATGTTCGCCACCCCCGGCACCTTGGTCAGAAAATCCATCATGAAGCGCTCCAGCGACTGGATCGTCGGCACCAGCACCCGGATCAGATAGTCCGGGTCGCCAGCCATCAGGTAGCACTCCATCACTTCGGGTCTATCGGAGATGGCTTCCTCGAAATGCTGCAACGCCTCTTCAACCTGCTTTTCCAGGCTGACGTGAATGAACACGTTCACGTGCAGCCCCAGCAGGTCGGCATCCAGCAGTGTCACCTGCTCGCGGATCAGCCCTAGTTCCTCCATAGCCTTGACTCGGTTGAAGCACGGCGTCGGCGACAAATTCACCGAGCGGGCGAGGTCGGCGTTGGTGATGCGCGCGTTCTCCTGAAGGCTGTTGAGAATGCCGATGTCGGTACGGTCCAGTTTGCGCATGAGACAAAACCACCTGTTTTTTATGTTTATGCAGAATTTCTATCTGCAAATCATCTTCAGCGCAATGAAACACAGATAAATATTCTTCTTGGCCGCGCCTATGATTGTTGTAGGACAAGATTTCTTCTACCGAGGAATGACTGCCAGCTCACTACAAGAAATTCACAAGATCGAGCGTAGAAGCCATGACCCAAGCGTACGAACCGCTGCGCCTGCACGTCCCTGAACCCTCGGGCCGTCCCGGTTGCAAAACCGATTTTTCCTACCTGCATCTGACCGACGCAGGCACGGTGCGCAAACCTCCCATCGACGTAGAACCTGCCGACACCGCCGACCTGGCGCGCGGCCTGATTCGCGTGCTCGACGATCAGGGCAACGCCCTTGGCCCGTGGGCCGAAAACGTGCCGGTCGAGATCCTGCGCAAAGGCATGCGCGCGATGCTCAAGACGCGCATCTATGACAACCGCATGGTGGTCGCCCAGCGCCAGAAAAAAATGTCGTTCTACATGCAGAGCCTCGGCGAAGAAGCCATCGGCAGCGCCCAGGCGTTGGCGCTGAATATCGATGACATGTGCTTCCCGACCTATCGCCAGCAAAGCATTCTGATGGCCCGCGATGTACCGCTGGTCGACCTGATCTGCCAATTGCTGTCCAACGAGCGCGATCCGCTAAAAGGCCGTCAGTTGCCGATCATGTACTCGGTCAAGGACGCTGGTTTCTTTACCATCTCCGGCAACCTCGCCACCCAGTTCATTCAGGGCGTGGGCTGGGGCATGGCCTCGGCGATCAAGGGCGACACCAAAATTGCCTCGGCGTGGATCGGCGATGGCGCCACCGCCGAATCGGACTTCCACACCGCCCTCACCTTCGCCCACGTTTACCGTGCGCCGGTGATCCTCAATGTGGTCAACAACCAGTGGGCGATTTCGACCTTCCAGGCGATTGCCGGTGGTGAAGCGACCACCTTCGCCGGACGCGGCGTCGGTTGCGGCATCGCCTCGCTGCGCGTCGATGGCAACGACTTCTACGCGGTCTACGCCGCTTCTGCCTGGGCCGCCGAACGTGCCCGGCGCAACCTCGGCCCGACCATGATCGAATGGGTCACCTACCGCGCCGGCCCGCACTCGACGTCGGACGATCCATCCAAATACCGCCCGGCCGATGACTGGAGCCACTTTCCGCTCGGCGATCCGATTGCGCGTCTGAAGCAGCACCTGATCAAGGTCGGCCACTGGTCGGAAGAAGAGCACGCCGCCGTCAGCGCCGAACTTGAAGCCGAAGTGATTGCCGCGCAGAAGCAGGCCGAACAGTACGGCACTCTCGCCGGTGGCCGGATCCCGAGCGCCGCGACTATGTTCGAAGACGTCTACAAAGAGATGCCGGAGCACTTGAAGCGCCAGCGTCAGCAGCTGGGGATCTGAGATGAACGATCACAACAACAATATACAGCTGGAAACCGCCATGACCACGACCACCATGACCATGATCCAGGCCCTGCGCTCGGCCATGGATGTGATGCTTGAGCGTGATGACAATGTGGTCGTGTTCGGCCAGGACGTCGGCTACTTCGGCGGTGTGTTCCGCTGCACCGAAGGCCTGCAGACCAAATACGGCACCTCGCGGGTGTTCGACGCACCGATCTCGGAAAGCGGCATCGTCGGCGTGGCTGTGGGCATGGGCGCCTACGGTTTGCGTCCGGTCGCCGAAATCCAGTTCGCCGACTACGTCTATCCGGCTTCCGATCAGATCATCTCCGAAGCGGCGCGCCTGCGTTATCGCTCGGCCGGCGAGTTCACCGCACCGATGACCCTGCGCATGCCATGCGGTGGCGGCATTTATGGCGGCCAGACCCACAGCCAGAGCATCGAAGCGATGTTCACTCAGGTCTGCGGTCTGCGCACGGTGATGCCGTCCAACCCGTATGACGCCAAGGGCCTGCTGATTGCCTCCATCGAAAACGATGACCCGGTGATCTTCCTCGAGCCGAAACGCCTGTACAACGGCCCGTTCGACGGCCACCACGACCGCCCGGTAACCCCTTGGTCGAAACACCCGCAGGCCCAGGTGCCGGACGGTTATTACACCGTGCCGCTGGACGTCGCCGCGATCACCCGTCCAGGCAAGGACGTGACCGTGCTGACCTACGGCACCACCGTCTATGTCTCGCAAGTCGCCGCCGAAGAATCCGGCGTAGATGCCGAAGTCATCGACCTGCGCAGCCTGTGGCCGCTGGACCTGGACACCATCGTCAAATCGGTGAAGAAGACCGGCCGTTGCGTGGTGGTTCACGAAGCCACCCGCACCTGCGGTTTCGGCGCCGAGCTGGTGTCGCTGGTGCAAGAGCACTGCTTCCATCACCTGGAAGCGCCGATCGAACGCGTCACCGGTTGGGACACCCCCTACCCGCACGCGCAGGAGTGGGCGTATTTCCCAGGGCCGTCCCGAGTGGGCGCGGCGTTGAAACGGGTCATGGAGGTCTGAATGGGCACGCACGTTATCAAGATGCCGGACATTGGCGAAGGCATCGCAGAAGTGGAACTGTCGCAGTGGCACGTCAAGGTCGGCGACCTGGTGGTTGAAGATCAGGTGCTGGCGGACGTGATGACCGACAAGGCGATGGTCGATATTCCGTCACCGGTGCATGGCAAGGTGATTGCGCTTGGCGGTCAGCCGGGTGAAGTGATGGCGGTCGGTAGCGTACTGATCAGCATCGAAGTGGAAGGCGCTGGCAACCTCAAGGAATCGGCTGCGCCGGCTCCTGTAAAAGCAACACCTGAAGCACCAAAAGTTGAGACCGTAGACGAAAGCAAGCCTGCTGCTGTCCCGGGTCCTGCTGCGGTTTGCCAGGGCCCGATGGTTGCCCGTGAAGCAGACGAGCGCCCTCTCGCCTCGCCAGCCGTGCGCAAACATGCGCTGGATCTGGGTATTCAATTGCGTCTGGTACGCGGCAGCGGCCCGGCCGGTCGTGTGCTGCACGAAGACCTTGAAGCCTATCTCGCGCAAGGTCAGGCGAATGCCTCGGCGCCAGTCGCCGCGGCCTACGCCCAGCGCAACGATGAAGAACAGATTCAAGTCATCGGCATGCGTCGCAAGATCGCCCAGCGCATGCAGGACGCCACGCAGCGTGCCGCGCATTTCAGTTACGTCGAGGAAATCGATGTCACCGCCATCGAAGAACTGCGCGCGCACCTGAATGACAAGCACGGCGCCAGCCGTGGCAAGTTGACCCTGCTGCCGTTCCTCGTGCGTGCACTGGTCGTGGCCCTGCGCGACTTCCCGCAGATGAACGCCCGTTACGATGACGAAGCGCAAGTCATCACCCGCCTCGGCGCGGTGCATGTCGGCGTCGCCACGCAAAGCGATGTCGGCCTGATGGTGCCGGTGGTGCGTCACGCCGAAGCGCGTAGCCTGTGGGACAGCGCTGCGGAAATTTCGCGCCTGGCCAGTGCCGCGCGCAACGGCAAGGCCAGCCGCGACGAGTTGTCCGGTTCGACCATCACCCTGACCAGCCTCGGAGCGTTGGGCGGCATCGTCAGCACGCCGGTGCTGAACCTGCCGGAAGTGGCGATCGTCGGCGTGAATAAAATCGTTGAACGGCCGATGGTCGTCAAAGGCCAGGTGGTCATTCGCAAGATGATGAACCTCTCCAGCTCGTTCGATCACCGCGTGGTCGACGGCATGGACGCGGCGCTCTTCATCCAGGCCATTCGCGGCCTGATCGAACAACCTGCCACTTTGTTTGTGGAGTAAGGCGCCCATGCATTCTTTGAACACTACGCTGCTGATCATTGGCGGCGGCCCCGGCGGCTACGTCACGGCGATTCGCGCCGGGCAACTGGGCATTCCAACGATTCTGGTCGAAGGCCAGGCGCTGGGTGGCACCTGCCTGAATATCGGCTGCATTCCGTCGAAAGCACTGATTCACGTCGCCGAGCAATTTCACCAGACGCAACATCACAGCCAGCATTCGGCGCTGGGCATCAGCGTTTCCGCGCCGACCCTCGACATCAGCAAGAGCGTCGAGTGGAAGGACGGCATCGTTGATCGCCTGACCACCGGCGTTTCCGCGCTGCTGAAGAAGCACAAGGTGCAGGTGGTCAACGGCTGGGCGAAGATCATCGACGGCAAAACCGTCGAGGTGGGCGACACGCGCATCCACTGCGAACATCTGGTGCTCGCCACCGGATCGACCAGCGTCAACCTGCCGATCCTGCCGATTGGCGGGCCGATCATCTCCTCCACCGAAGCGCTGACACCGAAGTCGGTGCCCAAACGCTTGATCGTGGTCGGCGGCGGTTATATCGGCCTGGAACTGGGCATCGCGTATCGCAAGCTCGGCGCCGAGGTCAGCGTGGTCGAGGCGCAGGATCGCATCCTGCCCGCCTACGACGCGGAACTGACGCAACCGGTGCACGAGGCGCTGAAGCAACTGGGCGTGAAGCTGTACCTCAAGCACAGCGTGTCGGGTTTCGACGGCACCTTGCAGGTGCGCGATCCTGACGGCGAAACCTTGAACCTGGAAACCGATCAGGTGCTGGTCGCTGTGGGTCGCAAGCCGAATACCCAGGGCTTCAACCTCGAAACGTTGAATCTGGAAATGAACGGCGCGGCGATCAAAATCGACAACCGTTGCCAGACCAGCATGCGCAACGTCTACGCCATCGGCGATCTGAGTGGCGAGCCAATGCTTGCGCACCGTGCGATGGCGCAGGGTGAAATGGTTGCCGAACTGATCAGCGGCAAAACCCGCGAATTCAACCCGACCGCCATCGCCGCCGTGTGCTTCACCGACCCGGAACTGGTGGTGGTCGGCAAGACTCCGGACGAAGCCAAGGCTGCCGGGCTCGACTGCATCGTTTCCAGCTTCCCGTTCGCCGCCAACGGCCGGGCGATGACCCTGGAATCAAAAAGCGGTTTCGTCCGCGTGGTCGCCCGTCGCGACAATCATCTGATTGTCGGCTGGCAAGCGGTGGGCGTCGGCGTGTCGGAGCTGTCGACGGCATTTGCGCAAAGCCTGGAAATGGGCGCGCGCCTGGAAGATATCGGCGGCACCATCCACGCGCATCCGACGCTGGGTGAAGCGGTGCAGGAAGCGGTGTTGCGCGCGCTTGGGCATGCGTTGCACCTGTAAAACAGGACCGGCCCCATCGCCAGCAGGCTGGCTCCCACCCTGGAATGCATTCCCCTGTGGGAGCCAGCCTGCTGGCGATTCTTGAGAACAACGGGATTTATCTGCCTGTGATCCGATAGTCCGGGCTGCGAAACCGCTCAAGAATGAAGTATTGTTGTGCCCATCCAAAAAACGTCAGAAGCCTTGAACCGTTTCGGCGGTTGTTCAGTGATAGAGGGTGTCATGGGTAACGAGAGCATCAATTGGGACAAGCTGGGTTTTGATTACATCAAGACCGACAAACGCTATCTGTCGTACTTTCGCGATGGCGAGTGGGACAAAGGCACCCTGACCGAAGACAACGTGCTGCACATCAGCGAAGGCTCGACGGCCCTTCACTATGGCCAGCAATGCTTTGAAGGCATGAAGGCCTATCGTTGCAAGGATGGCTCGATCAACCTGTTCCGCCCGGACCAGAACGCCCTGCGCATGCAGCGCAGCTGCGCACGTCTGCTGATGCCGACCGTGGACACCGAGCAGTTCATCGAAGCCTGTAAAGCCGTGGTTCGCGCCAACGAGCGTTTCATCCCGCCTTACGGCACTGGCGGCGCGCTGTACCTGCGTCCGTTCGTGATCGGCGTCGGTGACAACATCGGCGTGCGTACCGCGCCCGAGTTCATCTTCTCGATCTTCTGCATCCCCGTCGGCGCCTACTTCAAGGGCGGTCTGACCCCGCACAACTTCCAGATCTCCAGCTACGACCGCGCTGCCCCACAAGGCACCGGCGCCGCCAAGGTCGGTGGCAACTACGCGGCCAGCCTGATGCCGGGCTCGAAAGCCAAGAAAGCCAACTTCGCCGACGCAATCTACCTGGACCCGATGACCCACACCAAGATCGAAGAAGTCGGCTCGGCCAACTTCTTCGGGATCACCCACGACAACAAGTTCGTCACCCCGAATTCGCCGTCGGTGCTGCCAGGCATCACCCGCCTGTCGCTGATCGAACTGGCGAAATCGCGCCTGGGCCTGGAAGTGGTCGAAGGCGACGTGCTGATCGACAAACTGGCGGACTTCAAGGAAGCCGGTGCTTGCGGCACGGCTGCCGTGATCACCCCGATTGGCGGCATCAGCTACAACGACCATCTGCATGTGTTCCACAGCGAAACCGAAGTTGGCCCGGTGACGCAGCAGCTCTACAAAGAGCTGACTGGCGTGCAGACCGGCGACATCGAAGCGCCCGCGGGCTGGATCGTCAAGGTTTGAGCTGACGGTTGCTGATGTTGAAAAAGCCTTCTGCCGAGTGATTGGTGGGGGGCTTTTTTTATGGTCAGCTAGTTGTGTGTTCGGCTTGGAAATTGCTGAGAATTCACCCCTCGCCCCAGCCCTCTCCCCAAGGAGAGGGAGCTGATCTGTGTGGTTTTCTGAACCTGAGTTCGACTCGAGTTCTCAGGTCGATGTAGTACGGGCGGGCTCCTCGGTCGGCCCCCTCTCCCTCCGGGAGAGGGCTGGGGTGAGGGTAGGCTTTTCGCCCTTCAAGGCAATCCGCTTACCCGACCGCGCTGCAATCCCACTCGCCTGCCCATCCCCCTGCTTGCCCATCCGCGCCTGCGTAATCAGCCCGGGAATCAATTCCCCCTCCGGCAAATTCTTCCAGAACCGCACCGGCAAATGCCCTTGCATGACCTTCGGGTTCAACCGCGCCGGGTTGAAGATGTGGCTGTAATAGGTCAGCCACAGATCACCATGGGGATCGTCAACGTTCTGCGCCAATTGCTGCCATTCCACCGGGCATTGGCGCTGATGAATCAGTTGCTCGCCATCGTAATAGACCCCGTCCCGCGGCGTGGCGATCAGCCAGCGATGGCGGCCCATGCGTCCGATGAAGTGGGCGCTGGCGCTGTGCAGGATGTCGTGAGCCGGTTCATGCCACGCCACGTATTCGGGGCCAGCGCTGTCTTTGGGCCGTTCGATGAAGCGCACGAACGCATGCAGGTGATGGGCTTCACGGTTCACCTGCTTGATCCGCCGCTGCAACTCGCTACCGAGTTTGTCGCCGGCCATCATCGCGGTACGGTCGCCGTGGCTGACGCGCCACAACACTTCGTACAGCAAACTCCAGCGCTGATCACCGCGATAGCGCGAGGCTTGTTCCAGGGTATCGAGCAACGCGCGGGGAATGCGCGCCTGAAACGGCCCCTGCCCTTCAGGCACCGGGTCGTCATTGGCGAACAGATCGCCCACGCCCTGCGAGGCCCAGCTCACCAGACTCGGGTCGATTTCATGGCTGAGCAGCCAGCGCGCCTGCTGGCGCCAGGTATCGAACAGATCGTCGCAATCGAGATTGATCATCCCCACAACCCCATCTGCTGCGGCATCGGCCGGTCGCGCAATTGCTGATAGAGCATGTGGCTGGTGACTTCGGCCTGCTGCGGATGATAGTCGCTGGTGATGATGAAGGGCTTGGCCTTGGCCAGCACGCAACGCATGCGCGCGACGTCTTCGTAGCGGATGCGTCGCTGTCGGCGCAACTCGACCAAACGTTCAGTAGTGCGCAGGCCAATCCCGGGAATGCGTGCGATCAACGAGGCCTCGGCGCGATTCAGATCCAGCGGAAACACTTCGCGATTCTGCAGCGCCCAGGCCAGCTTCGGGTCAATGTCGAGCGCCAGATTGCCCGGTCCCTTGAGCAATTCGTCCGCGCTGTAGCCATAACTGCGCAACAGGAAATCGGCCTGATACAAACGGTGCTCGCGCATCAGCGGCGGCGCGGCCAATGGCACGCTCTTCGGGCTGTCGGGGATCGGGCTGAACGCCGAGTAATAAACCCGGCGCAGACGGAAGTTGCCATACAGGGATTGAGCGCTGTGGAGGATGGTGCTGTCGTCGGTGTCATCGGCGCCGACAATCAATTGCGTGCTCTGCCCGGCCGGGGCGAACTTCGGCGCGCGTGGCTCGTTGAGCACGGTCTGCACGCCGGTGTAGATGGTGTTCATCGCCTGCTTGATCGAACCGATGTCCTTTTCCGGCGCCAGGGTTTGCAGGCTGGCATCGGTCGGCAGTTCGATGTTGACGCTCAGGCGATCGGCGTAACGTCCCGCCTCCTCGATCAACGCCGGATCGGCCTCGGGAATGGTCTTGAGGTGGATGTATCCGCGAAACTCATGTTCCTCGCGCAACAGCTTCGCCACCCGCACCAGTTGCTCCATGGTGTAGTCCGCCGAGCGAATGATGCCGGAGCTGAGAAACAGCCCGCTGACACAGTTGCGCCGATAGAAATCCATGGTCAGCGCCACGACTTCCTCGGGGGTGAAACGCGCGCGCGGCACATCGCTGGAGCGGCGGTTGACGCAGTATTGGCAATCGTAAAGACAGAAATTGGTCAGCAGAATCTTCAGCAGCGACACGCAACGCCCGTCCGGCGTGTAGCTGTGGCAGATGCCCATGCCATCGGTCGAGCCCAACCCGCTCTTGCCTTCGGAGCTGCGCTTGGGCGCGCCACTGCTCGCACAGGACGCGTCGTACTTGGCGGCGTCGGCGAGAATGCTCAGCTTGTCGATGATTTGCATGGCGCGGACTCTTTACTGTGTGCATATACAGTATAGGCTCGACCGCTCTGATACAAGGTGACGGATAACCCCCTCGTCGGAAGGTGTGTTGTCTGAACTGGCCTCTTCGCGAGCAGGCTCGCTCCTACACTTGAAATGCGCTCCGCCTGTTTCTGATCATTCCCACGCTCCGCGTCCGCTGTGACGCAGAGCGTCACGAGAGGCGTTACCACGCAGAGCGTGGGAACGATCAGATCACCCACTGCGAAATCAGCCAGCCATTCGCCCCGCTGATCACCACGAACAACCCCCACGCCAATGCCCGCGTCGGCCAGCGGTTCACAAACGGCCCCATCAGCTGCTTGTCATTGGTCATGCGTATCAACGGATACAGGGCAAACGGCAGTTGCAGGCTCAACACCACCTGACTCAGCACCAGCAACTTGCCGATGGCGTTGTCACCCAGCAGCCACACGCCAATGAACGCCGGAATCAGCGCCAGCCCACGGGTGATCAACCGCCGCTGCCAGCACGGGATGCGCAGGTTCAGATAGCCTTCCATGATCACCTGCCCGGCGATGGTGCCAGTGAAGGTCGAACTCTGCCCCGAGGCGAGCAATGCCACGCCGAACAACACGCTGGCCAGCGCGCCGCCCACCAGCGGATCGAGCAAGTGATAAGCGTCCTGAATGTCCACCACCTCGGTATGCCCCGACTGGTGAAACGCTGCCGCTGCGAGGATCAGGATCGCCGCGTTGACCAGTAGCGCCAGCGCCAGTGAACCGATGGTGTCGATGCGCGCCAGTTTTACCGCATCCTGCTTGCTTGCCAGATCCTTGCCGATCATCCGCGTCTGCACGATCGAGGTGTGCAGATACAGGTTATGCGGCATCACCGTTGCGCCAAGAATGCCGATGGCCAGGTACAACGGTGCGGCATCGCCGATCGCCGCCAGCGAGGGTTTGAAGCCTTGGGCGACGTCCGGCCAGTAGGGCTTGATCAGCAGCAGCTCGACGAAAAAACACACGCCAATGGTCGCGACCAGCACCAGCATGATCGCTTCCAGTCGACGGAAGCCACGATTCTGCAAGGCCAGCACCAGCAGCGTGTCGAACGCGGTCAGGGCAATGCCGAATGTCAGCGAGCAACCGAGCAGCAAGTGAAACGCCAAGGCGCAACCGAGCACTTCGGCAAGGTCGGTGGCGATGATCGAGATTTCCGCCAGGATCCACTGCAAGCGCGCAGTCGGCGTGCTGTAGCGCTGGCGCGACAGTTGCGCCAGATCACGCCCGGTCGCGATGCCCAGCCGCGAACACAGGCACTGCACGACCATACCCGCCAGACTCGCCAGCAACACCACGAACAACAGGCTGTAACCAAACCGAGAACCGGCCTCGATCGCCGTGGCCCAATTGCCGGGGTCCATGTAGCCGATCGACACCAGCAAACCGGGGCCGGCGAAACGCAGTACACGTTTAAAGAACGAGGCAGAAGGATCGACCGCGACACTGCCGGCCACTTCCGGCGGGCAAAACGGCGCGGTGGCGATTTTGGGCAAGCTGAATTTCACGCACACATCCAGAAACAAGTCGAAAGGACGCAGCTTAGACGTTTCGCCCGGTGCGGTGGAAGGTCAAGGTTGGCGGGTGCCCAACAATTGCTCGCGCAACGTCGGATTGCGCGTGCGCGGGTCCAGCCAGATGTCGAAAAACGCCCGGGCGAATTGCGGATCGTCGATCTCATGCTGCAAGCGCTGGCCGACAAAAAACCGTGCGCCCTGCCCCGGCAGATACACCCCGGTAATCCGTGTGCCGGACTGCACATCGACGAACGATTGCTCCATCTGTGCTTGCCAGCCGGCCAATTGCGCTGGGCTCACACGATTACCGGACAGGCGCTTGATCTCGTCGACGCTGGCCTGCACCAGATCATCGCGGGAAATCTTGCGGAGATAGATCAGCTCCAGCGCAAACGGCTGATCCGTGGCGAGCGGGCGCGCCGCACTCCACAGCCGCGCATTGTAAACGTCGAAACCGAACACGCTGAACTCGCCGGTGCCAATGATCTGCGCACCCGGCACCGCGTCCTGCCAATTGGCCCAGGTCGGCGTCAGCAACAGCGCCCACAGGCCGATGCCGCAGCAGCCGCGGAGCATTTTTGAGGATTTGTTCATCGCGCATTGCTTCCGACCAGCCCTGATAGTCAGAGCATAGCCGTAATTGCCTTCGATTTTTTGTATACAAAAATTGCAAACATAGTCAGCAATCGCTTTGCCACGGTGCTAACGTGGCCTACCTGCATCTCGACGGAGACACCTGCGTGCTGATTCTCAAACTGCTGCTGATTCCGGCTTTCCTCTTGCTGATATCCCTCGCGGGCAAACGCTGGGGGCCGAGCGTGGCCGGATGGCTGTCGGGGTTGCCGGTGGTGGTCGGGCCGATTCTGTTTTTTCTCGCCATCGAACAGGGGCCGGAGTTTGCCGCGCAATCGGCGGTGGCGGCGTTATCGGCGATGTTCGCGATGATTGCCTTCTGCATCACCTACGCGCAGGTGGCGCAACGGGCGAACTGGCCGTGGGCACTGGCGGCCTCGCTGGCCGTCTGGAGCGTACTGGCGCTGCTGCTGTCGCTGGTCCCGCCGTCGTTGCCGTTTTCATTGGCGGCGGCGGCGATTGCGCTGCTGGCCTCGCCTTATCTGTTTCCGGTGGTGCAGCCGGTGCTGAACGGTTCGGCGCCGAAGTCCGACCGGCTGATATGGCGCATGCTGGCCGGTGCCGCGCTGACGTTGGCAGTGACGATGCTGGCCAGTACCGTCGGCGAGCGCTGGAGCGGTTTGCTCGCGGTGTTCCCGGTGCTCGGCAGCGTGATGGCGGTGTTCTCGCAACAGACCCGCGGCCCGGCCTTCACCGCCGCGCTGCTGCGGGCGACTGCAACTGGCATGTATTCGTTTTCGGCATTCTGTCTGGTGTCGGCGCTGACCTTGCCGAGCCTTGGCCTGAACGGTTTCATCGTCGGTGTGGCGGTGTCGGTGGCCATGCTCGCGGTGACCAGAAAGCTGCTGGCCCGGCCAGTGACCAGCGCGCCGGCGCAATAACCGCTCGGGCGAATCGCGCTGGAACGTGCGCCCCGCTCCGTGGGATCATCGGCCGCCTCGCGCGACCATCCCACGGAGATTCGAATGTCATTGTTGAGCAAAAAAGCTGCCGTCCTGCTGCTGTCGGCGATCGCCGCTCTCGGCGCGATCAACGCACAAGCGGCCAAGGAAAAAGCCACCAGCGAAAAAGTCTCGCTGCTCGACGGCAAGTTCAGCTTCGTGCTGCCCAAAGGCTTCGTCGCCGACCCGCTGCCGCCGAGCCCAAGTGGCGCCAAGGGCACGATGTACACCAACCAGGCCACCAAGACCGTGGTCATCGCAGCGGAAAACCAGATACCGGAAGGGCAGAACGTCAAGGACAACGACGGCCCGTTCCTCGACGGTGCCGTGTCCAGCTTCATCGAAGACCAGCGTAAAGCGCTGCCGGATTTCAACAAGCTCAGCGAAAAAAGCCTGACCCGCAAAGGCACCGGCCTCGGCTTGCGCCAGGTCGACAGCACCGCCACACAAGGCGGCGGACAGACCCTCAACACCACTCTGATGGCTGGCTCCGGGACGAAGATGGCGCTGGTGCAGGTGATCTCCCGCGCCAGCGACAAGCAAAGTCACGACGCGCTGATCAAGACTCTTCTCAAGGATTGAGCTGCTGCAGCCAGCCGTTCAGGTCGCGCAATTCGACCGGAGTGATGCTGTGGCCGATGCCGGGATACGCATGAAATTGCGGCTTGTAGCCAAGCTTCTGCAATTGCGCATTGGCTTCGGTGCCGAGGCGGTACGGCACCGGATCATCGGCGGTGCCGTGGCCGATGAAGATGTGCAGCGGCAGCGGGGCTTGATCGGCTTTCAACTCGCTTTTCAGCACCGGCAGCAAGCGTCCGCTCAACGCGGCAAACCCGCCGATCAACACCGGCGGCCGCAGCCCCACTTCGTAACTCATCATCGCGCCCTGGCTGAAGCCGATCAGGTACACCTTGTCCGGGGTCGCGTGATATTTGCGCGTGGCCTGGGCGATGAACTCGCGCAGCTTCTGGCCGCTGACCTTGAGATCATCGGTCTCGCCGTTGTAGGCGCCTTCGCCCTTTTTGCGAAACCACTGGTAACGTCCCTCACCGAGCTCCATCGGTGCCCGCACCGACAGGTAGTTGTACTGCGCCGGAAGCTGAAATTTCATACCGATCAGATCGGCTTCGTTACTGCCGTAACCGTGCAGGAAAATCACCAGCGGCCGCGGCTCGGCATCCGGGTGGACCTGTTCGAGGTATTTGAGCGGCAGATCGGATTGCAGCGTGGTTTGCGCGTGGACGGCGGTAGAGGCCAGCAGGGTCAGCAGAGCAAATATCTTCAACATTGCAGCGTTCCTTCACAGAGTGTCGGGTTCGGGGGGAGCCTAACACTCTGAAAGATAGCGGTGTTGCCGCTCACGCCATCGCTGGCAAGCCAGCTCCCACAGTGAGCGAGGGTGATTGCAAAAAATGTGTTCACCACAAAACCTGTGGGAGCTGGCTTGCCAGCGATAAGGCCATCAGCCCCAGCGAAAATCTGTCAGTCGTTGGTCAACTTGCCAGTCCGGAACGGCATCCGCCCCGCCACTTTTGCCTGCCAGATCCCCGGTTCGGTATAGCGCCCGCGATCCAGCGCAAACAACACGCCGCTGGTGCCGGCGCGCACCGTGCTGACGCGGTCCTGCAACGGGTCGACCACCTCGAACAAAGCATCGCCCTTCTCTACCCATTCGCCGGCACCGCGCAGGAAACTCACCACGCCATGGTGCGGTGCGAACAGGTATTCAGTGCCTTCGAACGGCAGGCCTTCGCAGCATTCGCTCGGCGCCGCCGGCCATTCGCCGCTGATGAAACCCTGCTCAGCGAGAAAGCCGAGGATCGCCTCGCAATTGGCCTGCGCCTGATCGACCCGCGTGTCGCCCATGCTGCCCAGCTCCAGCGTAGTCGCCAGATTCGCTGCCGGAATCGCCGCCTGCGGAAACGCCCTCGCCAGGCGCAACCACGGCGTCGAGCAGGATTCATCGAACGAACTGCCGCCGGAGTCTTCACACAACAACGCCACGCCGGCCTTCAGGCGCGCTGCCAGCGATTGCCATTGCGGCCAGTGCTGCGGCAGTGCGTAGAGGTGAATCGCCGCATCGAAATCGCAATGCAGATCAAGGGTGATATCGGCGTCGCAAGCGTGGCGCAGCAACAGCCGATGCAGCGCTTCCAGTTGCGAAGCCGGCGCCGGCAGCGCCTCGAATACCTCGCCCATCGCCTTGCGGATCAGCGCAACGTTGGCCTCGGCATCCGCGCCCAACTGCTCGCCGATACGCGCCGCAACCGGCGCGCTGAGTTCGACGAACGCGCGGTTGAAATTCTTGCCGCTGCCCAGTTCGAATCGGCCCATGTGCGCGCCTTGCACATGCTGATCGAGGCCGATCGGGTTGGCCACCGGCACCAGTTCGATCACGCCGTGCAAACGGCCTTGCTGCTCGAGTTCATTAAGGCGTTGCTTGAGCTCCCACGCCGTGCGCATGCCCGGCAACTCATCGGCGTGCAGGCTGGCCTGGATGTACACCTTGCGAGTGCCCGCGCCATAGCGAAACACGCTCAGAGAACGCTCACTGCCCAAGTGGCTCCAGGGCAGGCTGTGGTCGATGCGTTGCATGGGGTAACTCCTGAAATATGAGCGCGACACAAATCCCCTGTAGGAGTGAGCCTGCTCGCGATAGCGGTCTGTCAGTCAATCAAGATGTCGAATGATAAACCGCTATCGCGAGCAGGCTCACTCCTACAGGTTCTTCGTCGCTAAGAAGAATGCATAAAAAAAGTGGCCTCCGCGCAAACGGGGCCACTTTTTTCTACGGCGTATTAATGGCCGTACACGTCAAAATCGAAGTACTTGTCCTGGACTTTCTTGTACTCGCCATTGGCGCGGATTTCGGTGATGGCTTTGTTGAATTGCTCGGCCAGCGCGGTATCGCCCTTGCGCACCGCGATGCCGGCGCCGCCGCCAAAGTACTTGGCGTCTTCGTAGGTCGGGCCGACGAATTCGAAGCCTTTGCCGGCGTCGGTTTTCAGGAAACCGTCGCTGAGGTTGACCGAGTCAGCGAGCATCGCATCCAGACGACCCGAGGTAATGTCGAGGTTGGCTTCCTGCTGCGAGCCGTAACGCACCAGTTCGATCCCGGCCGGGACCAGCACTTCGGTGGCGTAACGGTCGTGGGTACTGGCACGCAACACGCCGACTTTCTTGCCCTTGAGTTCGGTCAGCGGGTCTTTCACGCCCGAGCCTGCCTTCATCACGAAGCGCGCCGGGGTGTGGTAGTACTTGATGGTGAAATCGACGTTCTTCTTGCGGTCGTCGGTGATGGTCATCGACGACAGGATCGCGTCGATCTTCTTCACTTTCAGCGCCGGGATCAGGCCGTCGAATTCCTGCTCGACCCAGGTGCATTTGACCTGCATCTGCGCGCACAGCGCATCACCGATGTCGACGTCGAAACCGGTGAGTTTGCCGTCAGGGGTTTTCATCGAGAATGGCGGGTAACCGGCTTCGATACCGATGCGGATCGGCTTGGCGTCGGCGGCCACGGCGGTCAGGGACAACATCGACAGTGCCAGGGCACCGAACATCACTAGCTTGTTCATTTATAACTCCTGTGTGCGGAGGCTTTTATTGGCAGCTTCAAGTCAGCGTTCGGTCCGGCCTTGGAACGGCAAAACCGACGTGGCCGGCAGTCTATGGCGGCGCGCACAGGGCAAATTGTGTTTAAGCGACAAATACTTATGTAAGTTCGGCGCAGCGCTTGACCGGGGTCAAAGGCTGCGCCGTCGTGGTGCAAAGGCTGTAGGACAAGCGCCGTTTTTGCTCAAATTCTTCTAAAATTTCTCAGCATTCGCAGGCAATCGGCGCCTTGGCCAGTTGCGCCACGCTCAGCGCAAACCCTTCGTCGAGCCAACCGCTGACACCGCCGATCATCTCCTTGACCGGGTAGCCGAGCGCCGCCAGCTTCACCGCGGCCTTGTTCGCGCCGTTGCAATGCGGGCCGGCGCAATAGACAACGAACAACGTGCTTTTCGGATAACTCGCCAGCTCGGTCGCGGTGAGCAGGCGCGTCGGGATATTGATCGCGCCCGGCACATGCCCCCGCTCAAAAGCCAGCGGCCCGCGCACGTCGACCAGGACAAAGTCGACGTCGCCGGCCTCGTAGCTGCTGAACACGTCGGAACAATCGGTTTCGAAGGTCAGGCGATTGCTGAAGTGCATCAGGGCAATCGCCGAGGGGGCGGCAGGAATGTCGCGAACCAGGCTGGTCATGGCGTGTGGCTCCTTGCTTCTGTTCGGGTGTGAACAGACTTTATCGTCGCCGCGCTTGCGGCTACAGTGGCGGACAAGACACCTACCGGGAACTTTCCGCCAAATGCCGACTTCCTCCAATCTGGTGGCGATCCTCGCCTACGACGGCCTCTGCACCTTCGAGTTCGGCATCGCCGTGGAGATCTTCGGCCTCGCCCGACCGGAGTTCGATTTCCCTTGGTATGAACATGCGATTGCGGCAGTCGATCAAGGCCCAATGCGCGCCATGGGCGGCATTCAAATTCTCGCCGACGGTGGCCTGGAAATGCTGACCGAAGCACGCACCATCATCATTCCCGGCTGGCGCGACCGTAACGCGGCGGTGCCGGAAGCATTGCTCGCTGCACTGCGCCAGGCTCACGCTCGCGGCGCGCGCTTGCTGTCGATCTGCTCCGGTGTCTTCGTCCTCGCGGCCAGCGGCTTGCTCGACGGCCACCGCGCCACGACGCACTGGCGCTACAGCGACGAACTGGCGCAACGCTTTCCTGCCATCGCAGTCGACCCGGACGTGCTCTACGTCGACGCCGGCCAACTGATCACCTCGGCCGGCAGCGCCGCCGGCATCGACGCCTGCCTGCACCTGGTTGCCCGCGACTTCGGTACTCAGGTCGCCAACAGCGTCGCGCGGCGACTGGTGATGTCGCCCCAACGCACCGGCGGCCAGGCGCAGTTCATTCCGACGCCGGTCAGCGCCACCCCGCGCAATGATCTGTCGCGAGTCATGCAATGGGCCCGCGAGCGGCTGCATCAACCGCTGGAGGTGCGCGATCTGGCCAGCGAAGCGGCGATGAGCGAGCGCACGTTTCTACGACGGTTTACCGAGGCCAGCGGACAGTCGCCCAAGGCGTGGTTGCAGCATGAACGACTGGCACGGGCGCGGGAGTTGCTGGAGAGCACCGATCAGCAGACTGAACAGATTGCCGAGCGCTGCGGGTATCGCTCGGTGGAGAGCTTTCGGGTGGCGTTTCGTGGGGTGGTGGGGGTACCGCCCTCAGTTTATCGGGAGCGGTTTGGCCGGGGTGTGACGGTTTAGCTGACTCGCTCCAAAAGTCTTCAGGGCGAGTCGGCGATTGTCAGATCGAACGCTGATTGACCCGCTCCATCAATTGCTCGGCGCTTTCCTTGCGTTCGGAATAGCGGTCGACCAGATGCGTCTGGTGCTCGCGCAGCAGCAAGGTGAACTTCACCAATTCCTCCATTACATCGACCACGCGGTCGTAGAACGGCGAGGGTTTCATTCGTCCCGCGTCGTCGAATTCCATGTAGGCCTTGGGCACCGAGGACTGGTTGGGGATGGTGAACATGCGCATCCAGCGGCCGAGCACGCGCAATTGATTGACCACGTTGAACGACTGCGAACCGCCGCACACCTGCATCACCGCGAGGGTTTTGCCTTGGGTCGGGCGTACGGCGCCGAGTTCCAGCGGGATCCAGTCGATCTGCGCCTTGAACACGGCGGACATCGCACCGTGGCGCTCCGGTGAGCACCAGACCTGGCCTTCCGACCACAGCACCAGCTCGCGCAATTCCTGCACTTTCGGATGGTCGACCGGAACATCGTCGGGCAGGGGCAAACCGGACGGGTTGAAAATGCGCGTTTGAGCACCGAAGTACTCAAGCAGGCGCGCCGCCTCTTCGACCAGCAAACGGCTGAACGAGCGTTCGCGGGTCGAACCGTAGAGCAGCAGGATGCGCGGCTTGTGCGTATCAGGGGTCGTCGGTTTGGCGGCGTCGAACAGGGTGGCATCAAGGTTGGGCAAATGGTCTGACATGGGGCGTCCTTAAAGCGTACCGATTCGATTGAGCTCGACTTGCAGCTGATCGCGGCTGAGTTGCTCAAACGGCAAATCGAGGAAAGCCTGGCAGCGTCGTCCGATGCGCATCAGTGTGGCGTGGAAGGCCGCGTCGATGCTGGCTTCGTCACCGCTGAGGCCGGAAGGATCTTCGAGCCCCCAATGGCTTTTCAGCGCCGGGCCGAAGTACAGCGGACAAGGTTCGCCCGCGGCGTTGCCGCACACCGTGATAACGACATCCGGCGGATTGCCTGCGAACGCGTCGTTGCCTTTGCTGTACAAACCGTCGATGGTAATTCCGGCCTTTTGCAGCGTCTGCAGACTGCGTGGCAATACCTGGCCCTTGGGGCAACTGCCGGCACTCACCGCCTCGAAGCCTGCCGGCGCCAGATGATTGAACATCGCTTCAGAAAGGATGCTGCGGCAACTGTTGGCCGTGCACATGAACAGGACTCGCATGGTTTTTTTCTCCATCAGCAACACGCGGCTTCACGAACCGGACGCCCGTGCATGTTCTGCAGGCGGGCGGCATTGTCCTGCAGCCAATTGGTGTTGGCGTCGGACGTCATTTGCAGGATTTGCGCGATCCACGCCGGCAGATCCGGGTTGAGGCGGTAATAGACCCACTGGCCTCGACGCCGATCGAGCAGCAGGCCGTTGCTGCGCAATTGCGCGAGGTGGCGGCTGATCTTCGGTTGGCTGTCGTTGAGCGCGCACATCAGTTCGCACACACACAGTTCTCCCTGTGCGGTGATCAGCAGCATGGCGCGTACGCGGGTTTCGTCAGCGAGACTTTTGAAGACTTCAGTGGGCGTGAGCATGGGGCTGAGCACGGGATATACGGGAAATCGAATATACGGATATCCATATATTTCGCAACCTGAAATGCTGCCCCTGTAGGAGTGAGCCTGCTCGCGATAGCGGTCTTTCACTCAACATCATTAATGACTGACACACCGCTATCGCGAGCAGGCTCACTCCTACAGGGGATTTCTGTGAACCGGCTAACCGAGCAGCAACGCCTGCTCCGCCTCGCACAATCCCACCACATAATCCCAGACCACACGCAAGCGCACCGACTTGTGCAGCTCGCGGCGAGTGCTGATCCAGTAGCTGCGTTCGATACTTTCGTCCGCCAGCAACGGCACCAGTTCCGGGTCAGACGCGGCCATGTAGCAAGGCAGCACCGCAATGCCCAGTCCGGAGCGTGCGGCTTCCTGCTGGGCAATGACGCTGGTGCTGTGGAACACCACGCGCGGGCTGCGGCAGAAACTGTTGAGGAACATCAGTTCCTGGCTGAACAGCAGATCGTCGACATAACCGATCCATGCATGACGGCCAAGGTCTTCGCGGCTATGCAAGGGCGGTGCCTTGTCGAGGTAAGCCTGGCTGGCATACAGCGCCAATCGGTAGTCGGTGAGTTTGCGCGTGACCAGCATGTCAGCCGCCGGGCGTTCGAGATGGATGCTGATTTCCGCCTCACGGTTGAGGATGCTGACAAAGCGCGGCACCGCGACCAGTTCCACTTCCAGCCCCGGATAACGCTCGAACAGGCCGATCATGCGGCTGGCGAGAAATTTGACGCCGAGGCCCTCCGTCACACCGACGCGGATCTTGCCCAGCGGCGCCGTGGACTGGGTGATTTCTTCCTGAGCCAGCAGCGCGACGTTTTCCATCGCTTCGGCATGCTTGAGCAGCGCTTCGCCGGCCGGGGTCATTTCGTACCCTTGAGCGTGCTGGACGAACAGCGCGGTGCCGAGGCTTTTCTCGATGGCTTCGATGTGGCGGGCGACGGTGGCATGGGTGGTGTTGAGCCGGCGGGCGGCGGTGAGCAGGCGGCCGCTGCGTTGCAGTTCGAGAAAAAACCGCAAGTCGTTCCAGTCGAACATGGCGTGTCCTTGTCAGCTAAGGTCGATGCGAGCTGTTTGAAAACGCACAGCGGCTGCGCAAAAACTAACATTCTTTTAACGAAAGCTAACAACTAGAGTGTCCGACAATAAAAACAAAAAGCGAGGTCAGGGAATGCAGACTTCCCTCGATGAATACGACTACATCGTGGTCGGCGCCGGTCCGGCCGGCTGTGTGCTGGCCAATCGACTGTCAGCGGACCCGCAGCACCGCGTACTGTTGCTCGAAGCCGGCGGGCGCGACAACTATGCGTGGATTCACATTCCGGTCGGTTACCTGTTCTGCATCGGTAACCCACGCACAGACTGGTGTTTCAAAACTGAAGAACAGACCGGGCTCAACGATCGCGCGCTGAGCTATCCGCGCGGCAAAGTGCTCGGCGGTTGCTCGTCGATCAACGGCATGATCTACATGCGCGGCCAGGCCAGCGACTACGACGGCTGGGCCGCCGAGGGCAATCCCGGTTGGGCGTGGAATGATGTCCTGCCGTTGTTCAAACAGAGCGAAAACCACTTTGCCGGCACCGCTGATTTTCATGGCGCCCACGGCGAATGGCGGGTCGAGCAACAGCGCTTGTCGTGGCCGATTCTCGATGCCTTTCGCAGTGCCGCCGAGCAGAGCGGCATTGCCAGCGTCAGCGACTTCAATCAGGGCGACAACGAGGGTTGTGGCTACTTTCAGGTCAACCAGAAAGCCGGGGTGCGCTGGAACGCCGCCAAGGCGTTTTTGAAACCGCTGCGCAACCGCGTGAATCTGACCGTACTGACCGGCGTCGAGGTCGACCGCGTGCTGCTGGAGGGTGGCCGCGCTTCGAAGGTCAGTGCGCGACATGAAGGCCAGATCAAACAGTTCAAGGCGCGCAAGGAGATTATCCTGTGCGCTGGGTCGGTCGGTTCGCCGAGCATTCTGCAGCGCTCCGGGATCGGCCCTCGACCACTGCTCGAACGCTTGGGCATCGGCGTGATTCATGAACTGCCGGGCGTCGGTGGCAACCTGCAGGATCACCTGCAGCTGCGGCTGATCTATCAACTGGAAAACGCCCGCACACTGAACCAGATCGCCGGCAGCGTCTGGGGCAAGATGGGCATGGGCCTGCGTTATCTGTATGACCGCAGCGGACCGCTGTCGATGGCGCCGAGTCAGCTGGGCGCCTTTGCGCGCTCGGGGCCGGAACAGACTTCGGCGAATCTCGAATACCACGTTCAGCCGCTGTCGCTGGAGCGTTTTGGCGAGCCGTTGCACAGCTTTCCGGCATTCACCGCCTCGGTGTGCGATCTGCGTCCGCACAGCCGTGGGCGCATCGAAATCCGCTCAGCAGACCCGCAGCAGGCGCCGCTGATCAATCCCAATTATCTGAGCCATCCTGAAGATCTGCGCGTAGCTGCAGATGCGATTCGGTTGACCCGACGCATCGTCAGCGCCCCTGCTCTGCGTGCTTTCAAACCGGTCGAGTATCTGCCGGGCGACAGCCTGCAAACCGAGGAGCAACTGCACGAAGCCGCAGCGAAAATCGGCACGACGATCTTCCATCCGGTCGGCACGTGTCGCATGGGCAATGACGGCGATGCGGTGGTCGATGCGCAACTGCGCGTGCACGGCGTGCCGGGTCTGCGCGTGGCCGATGCGTCGATCATGCCGCGGATCATCTCCGGCAACACCTGTTCGCCTACGCTGATGATTGGCGAAAAGGCTGCGCAGCTGATCCTCAATTCCAAAGCTGTAAACACTGTACCTGTGGGAGCCAGCCTGCTGGCGATGACGGACTGACCTTCAACATCCCTGTGGCTGACCCACCGCCATCGCCAGCAGGCTGGCTCCCACAGGGTTTTGCAACACATTCGCGCAACACCGGGACACGCAACACCAGTGGAACAACAAAAACAATCACTGTGAGGGATACCGACATGTCAGAACACGCTCAGCCGCTGGACGCTGCGAGCAGCGCCGAGACCAGCAATGCCACGCAAAAAGTCATATTCGCCTCGTCCCTCGGGACGGTGTTCGAGTGGTATGACTTCTTTCTTTACGGTGCCCTCGCGGCAGTGATCAGCAAGCAATTTTTTGCCGGGGTCAACGACACCACCGCGTTCATTTTCGCGCTGATGGCGTTCGCCGCCGGCTTCATCGTGCGGCCGTTCGGTGCGCTGGTGTTCGGGCGACTGGGCGACATGATCGGGCGCAAATACACGTTTCTGGCAACGATCATCCTGATGGGCGTGGCGACATTTTGCGTCGGCCTGCTGCCGACCTACGCGAGCATCGGCATTGCCGCACCGATCATCCTGGTGGTGCTGCGGATGCTCCAGGGCCTGGCGCTCGGCGGCGAATACGGCGGCGCGGCGACTTACGTGGCCGAGCACGCGCCGATCGGCAAGCGCGGTTTCCACACCAGCTGGATTCAGTCTACCGCCACCCTCGGCCTGTTGCTGTCGCTGTTGGTGGTGCTCGGTTGCCGGTATTTCACCGGCGACCAGTTTGAAGTCTGGGGCTGGCGCATTCCGTTTCTGCTGTCGATAGTGCTGCTGGGCATTTCCACGTGGATTCGCCTGAGCCTGCACGAGTCGCCGGCCTATCTGAAAATGAAGGAGGAAGGCAAAACCTCGAAAGCGCCGATCCGCGAATCCTTCGGCAAATGGGAAAACCTCAAAGTCGTGCTGATCGCCCTGTTCAGCATCAACGCCGGGCAAGCGGTGACATTTTATGCGGCGCAGTTCTACGTGCTGTTTTTCCTCACCCAGTTCCTGAAAATGGACCCGGCGGTGGCCAACAGCCTGCTGATCGTCAGCGTGGTCATCGGCGCGCCGTTCTTCATTTTCTTTGGCTGGCTGTCGGACAAGGTCGGGGTGAAACTCGCGCGCTTGTATGGCTGGCGCAAGGGTGTCGAACAGCCGCTGGTGGTGGTCATGGCCAACGCGTTTCATGGCCGCACGCTCGGCACTTTGT